>NZ_JBMOWY010000044.1:0-111651 GCF_049310345.1 Stenotrophomonas sp. GZD-301
TCCGCCCCACCCCCCCCCCCCCTACCCCCCCCCCCCCCCCCCCCCCCCCCCCCCCCCCCCCCCCCCCCCCCCCCCCCCCCCCCCCCCCCCCCCCCCCCCCCCCCCCCCCACGACGGTTTCGCGCGTGACAGATGTTCGGCAGATGATCTGCGCGTTGTGTCGCCGAGTCAGGTTCCGCTATAGTCGGCTCTGATTCATCGTGGACTGGCCCCCACCGGTCTGCTGGCAGCCTCAAGCTACCTAAATCAATATCGGAGTGCCGGATGGCCAACGATGGGGTAAACGATCCAGTCAATACTGGACGTCGACGGTTTCTGTCAGCAACCACTGCGGTGGTTGGCGCGGTCGGCGTCGGATTTGCAGCGGTACCGTTCATCAAGTCCTGGAATCCCAGCGCCCGCGCCAAACTGGCCGGGGCGCCGGTGATCGCCGACATCAGTGCCCTGCAGGAAGGCCAGCGCCTGGTCCTGGAGTGGCGAGGGCAGCCGATCTGGATCGTCAAGCGGTCCAAGGCCATCCTCGATGCGCTGCATGGTCTGGACGGTCGCCTGAAAGATCCCGAGTCGGGCGAGAAGGAACAGCAGCCGGACTACGTGCTCAAGCAGAACCCCGAATTCCGTGCGATCAAGGCCGATGTCTCGGTCCTGGTCGGGCTGTGCACCCATCTGGGCTGCTCGCCGGAAATGGTGGCCGAGATCCGCCCCGAGCCGTACGACCCGCAGTGGAAGGGGGGGTACTTCTGCCCCTGCCACAAGTCGCGCTTCGACATGTCTGGTCGCGTGTTCAAGGATGTTCCGGCGCCGATCAACCTGCTGGTGCCGCCGCACCATTACCAGGACGACAACACCATCATCATCGGCGTTGACCCGCAGGGGGCGGCTTGAGCATGGCCAATATCCTTACCCGCACCGCCACGGGCGTTGCCGACTGGGTCAATGCGCGCGCACCGGGCCTGATGCCGGTGTACCGCAAGCATGTGAGCGAGTACTACGCGCCGAAGAACTTCAACCTCTGGTACTACTTCGGTTCGTTGGCGCTGCTGATCCTGGTCAACCAGATCGTGACCGGCATCTTCCTCACGATGCACTACAAGACCAACGCGGCCGAAGCGTTCGCCTCCATCGAATACATCATGCGCGATGTCGAATGGGGCTGGCTGATCCGCTACATGCATTCGACCGGCGCCTCGCTGTTCTTCATCGTGGTCTACCTGCACATGTTCCGCGGCCTGCTGTACGGCAGCTACCAGAAACCGCGCGAGCTGGTGTGGATCCTGGGCATGCTGATCTACCTGGTGCTGATGGCCGAAGCCTTCATGGGCTACGTGCTGCCGTGGGGCCAGATGTCGTTCTGGGGCGCCAAGGTGATCATCTCGCTGTTCGGTGCCATTCCGGTGATCGGCAACGGCCTCACCGAATGGATCATGGGCGACTACCTGCCCAGCGATGCCACGCTCAACCGCTTCTTCGCCCTGCACGTGATCGCCCTGCCGCTGGTGCTGCTGCTGCTGGTGGTGCTGCATCTGGGCGCGCTGCACGAAGTGGGCTCCAACAATCCCGATGGCGTGGAGATCAAGAAGGGGCCCAAGGGCAACCGCTGGTCGGCCACCGCACCTGCGGACGGGATTCCGTTCCATCCGTACTACACGCTCAAGGACGGTGTGGGCGCCGGCTTCCTGCTGGTCATCGCCGCGTTCATCATCTTCTTCGCACCGGCGTTCGGCGGCCTGTTCCTCGAGCACGACAACTTCACCGAGGCCAATCGCCTGGTCACGCCCGAGCACATCAAGCCGGTCTGGTACTACACCCCGTACTACGCGATGCTGCGGGTGGTGCCGAACAAGCTGGGCGGGGTGATCGTGATGTTCTCGGCGATCGCGATCCTGTTCCTGGTGCCGTGGCTGGATCGGGCCCGGGTCAAGTCGTACCGCTACCGGGGCCTGCTCTCGCGAGGCCTGCTCGGCATGTTCGCGGTCTGCTTCGTCTGGCTGGGCGTGATCGGGTCGGGCCCGGGCACGGACGCGCATGAGACCTATGTCGGACGCGTGCTGACCTTCCTGTACTTCGCCTTCTTCATCACCATGCCGCTATGGACCAAGCTGGACAGGACCAAGCCGGTACCGGACCGGGTGACCACGCATGACTGACCACTGGATTGTCCGGCTGGCCTGCGCGGCCGCCCTGCTGTTGGCCAGCAGCCTGGCCGGTGCCGCCGAGGGCGGCAAGACCCTGCAGGCCGGCAACGACCTCAGCGACCGCGCCTCGCTGCAGCGCGGCGCGCAGCTCTACATGAACTACTGCTCGGGCTGCCACGCGCTGAAATACCTGCGCTACTCGCGCATGGCCGAGGATCTGGGGCTGAGCGAGGAGGAGGTGATGAACAACCTCAACTTCACCGGCACACCGATCGGCGAGCAGATCCCGGTCTCGATGCCCAAGGCGCCCGCGGAGAAATGGTTCGGCAAAATGCCGCCGGACCTGAGCCTGATCTCGCGCGTGCGGGGCAGCGACTGGGTGTACACCTACCTCAAGTCCTTCTACCTGGATCCCTCGCGCCCGCTGGGCTGGAACAACACGCTGTTCCCCAACGCGTCCATGCCCAATCCGCTGTGGGAAATGCAGGGCCTGCAGCACGCCGTGCATGGCAAGCCCGACGCCCCCGGTGCCGACGCGCCGGTGATCGGGCTCAAGCTTGCGCAACCGGGCAATGTGGACCCGGGCCAGTACGACCAGGCGGTGCGCGACATCACCAACTTCCTGGAGTATGCCGGCGAGCCGGCGGCACTGAAGCGGCAGAAGCTCGGCGTGTGGGTCATCCTGTTCCTGGCATTCCTGACCTTCCTGGTCTATCTGCTGAAGAAGGAATACTGGAAGGACGTGCACTGAACGGGCAGGGCGCCGCCGTTGCGATTCACGGCTACGGGCATGAGACGCATGGCCTATTGGCTTTTGTGATGTGCAGTTGCACACTCGGGTACTGTGACGACTGCCAGCACTGGGCTGGTGGCGCCGATACGACCGGCGGTTTCCGGTCGTTGGAGAGCCTTTGATGGCGGCGAGCGTACGCATGCGGAATACCCTGACGCTGTTTTCCTCGAACGACGATGTCCTGTGCCATCGCGTACGGCTGGTGCTGGCGGCCAAGGGCGTCACTTACGACCTCGTTCCGGTCGATCCGCAGAACCCGCCCGAGGACCTCATCGACCTCAATCCGTACCACTCCGTGCCCACCCTGGTGGAGCGTGAGCTGGTGCTGTATGCGGCGTCGGTGGTCAGCGAGTATCTGGACGAGCGTTATCCGCATCCTCCGCTGATGCCGGTCGATCCGCTGTCCCGCGCGCGTATCCGCCTGGCCATGCTGCGCATCGAGCACGACTGGGTGCCGCAGGTGCAGGCCATCCAGCTGGGCAACAAGACCCAGGCCGAGGCCGGCCGCAAGCGCCTGCGCGAGCTGCTGACCAGCGCAGTGCCGCTGTTCAAGGCCAGCAAGTTCTTCCTCAACCCGGAAATGAGCCTGGCCGACTGCGCGATGGCGCCGATCATCTGGCGCCTGCAGTCGCTGGACGTGGCGCTGCCCAAGGATGGCAAGTCGATCGAGGATTACGGGAACCGTATCTTCCGCCACCCCGGTTTCATCCGCAGCCTCACCGACCAGGAAAAGAAGCTGCGCGACCTGCCCACCTGAGCCGTGCGCCGGGGGCGATGACTGCATCGACGCTTTACGTGTCCAGCGCCGATGCTGACCGCTGTGGGTGCTGGCGCGTACACTTGCATCAGGCAATCCGGATCAAGAGCAGCCGAGCACGGCTCGGCTCTACCACATGACTGAAGACACTTTCCGCATGACCAGCCACCGTCCGTACCTGTTGCGGGCCCTGGTGGAATGGATCAACGACAACGATCTGACCCCGCATATCCTGGTCGACGCGGGCATGCCCGGCGTACAGGTCCCGCAGAGCGCGGTGAAGGATGGCCGGGTGGTGCTGAACATCGCCGAGCGCGCCGTGGTCCGGCTGAACATCGACAACGAGGGCGTGAGCTTCTCGGCGCGGTTCTCCGGTACCAGTTATCCGGTGCAGGTGCCGATCTCGGCCGTGCTGGCGGTCTACGCCCGCGAAACCGGGCAGGGCATGGCGCTGCCGGACGACATCCCCGGCCACGACCCGGGCCCGGACGACGAACTGCCGCCGGACGATTCCCCGACGCCGCCGGACGACGCACCGCCCAAGCCCAGCGGCCGCCCGCATCTGCGCGTGGTCAAGTAAAAACAGAATGGCCGCCGCAAGGCGGCCATTTTTTTGCGGCAGGTCCGATTCGTGGTCGGACGCCCCTGCCGGACACCCCGCCTGGATCAGACGTCTTCGGCGTCGCGGGTATCCACATCGCGGCGGATCTCGCTGATCCGCGCCGCCGACGGCCCGACGAAGGCCACCAGCTGGTCGCCGCGCAGCACCATGCGGCCGCTGTGGCGGTCTACGCCGTCGTGCGAATACTCGAACTTGAAGGTGCGCTCCCAGCCCAGCCAGCCACTCTCCTTGCGCACCACGCGCAGGCCGGTGGCATGCACGCTCTGGTCCAGCCACTGCACATTGGCGGCGTTGCACGCATTGCGGCCCAGTTCGCCCGCGCGCTCGGCGGCGGCGCGCGAGGAGTTCCAGAAGGCGTAGACGAACGCGCCGGCAATCATCAACAGGATCAGGCTGGGCATCGGCGGCTCGGTACGTTCAGGGCGGGTGGCCTTCCAAGATGGCGACGAATGCCGCACGGATCAAGCCGCCCACAGCACCGCGATCACCGTGTCGTGGGTGGCGGCGGCGGGGGAGCGGGGAGCGACACCGCAGGCGGAGCAGCCGGCGCGGTCGGTAGTGGCGGCACTGCGTCCTCAGGGGCTGGCGCCACGGGCGGCAGCCTGGCCGGCGCGGTCGCCACCAGCTTCAGAAGGGCGGCCCAGTCCTGCCGGTTGAAGCTGCATTCGTCCTCGCGGCCGGGGGTGCAGCCGGGGTCCACCCCGCTGCTGGCGCTGGCCTTGGCCGAGGGCAGCTCGATGCGGCCGCTGCGGTCCAGCGACAGCTTGCGCATCGCCACCGTGTTCATCACGTTGCCGCCGACCAGGTACAGGGTCCGGTCGCCGCCCACGTTGGCGGCGATCACCACTTCGCAGTGCGACTTCCAGTGGGCCACCGCGCCACTGCCGAGGGACTGCACCAGGCCGCTGTAGCTCAGCGTTTCGCGGCGGTCGCGCAGGAAGCAGAGCAGGTCGCCGGGTGCCGGCTTCTCCTGCGCGGGGTCGGTCATGCGGTAGGGGCCGCTGTTCTGGTAGGCGGCGCGGATGTAGTCGATGTGGCGCGGCGAGCGGGTGAAGCCGGGCACGCTGGCGCGCGTCATCACCCAGGAAATGAAGGCCGCCGACCACGGGTTGTCGATCAGGAACGCGCGGCAGTCGCTGTCGGTGTAGCGGGTGCCGAGCGGGGCCATGCAGCTGGACGCGCCGGGCTGGTCGCCCATCGGCGACAGCGTGCCGCTTTCGCGCCAGTAGCCCACCACCCGCTGCCAGGCGATCAGCCCGTTGTCGGCCAGGTGCTCGCGCTCGGCTTCGGTGACGCTGAGGCTGGCCGCGCGCCCGTCGCGGTCGATGAAGGGGCGGAACCACAGCCGGTGTTCGTTGCAGGCGGTCTGCACGATGTTCACCGCCAGCGGGCTCAACCCGTAGCGCGGCGGGATGTCGCAGACTTCGGCGGCCGACGCGGCGGCCGGCACCAGCATCGCCAGCGGCGACAGGCATGCAAGCAGGAGCAGGGGGCGCATGCGCGCTCTCCGGGTGGGGGCAGCAAGAGCCTCGCAGACCCGGGCTGCCGACGCCGTGAACGTGGGCAGCGGTGGGGGCCGACCGTGGGCTGCCGTGGGTGCCGACCGTTGGTCGGCACGGCACGCGCCACCTCAGCCCGGCGGCGGGCCCAGCTTCAGCGACAGGTCGATGGCCTGCACATGCTTGGTCAAGCCGCCGATCGAGATGCAGTCCACGCCGTCCTCGGCGATGGCGCGCAGTCCGGCCAGGTCCACGCTGCCGGAGACTTCCAGCGGAATCCGGCCGGCGGCGATACGCACCGCCTCGCGGCGCAGATCGGCGTCGAAGTCGTCGATCAGGATGCGTTCGCAGCCCACTGACAGCGCTTCGCGCAGCTGGTCCAGGTTTTCCACCTCGACCACCAGCGGCAGGTCCGGCCACTGCGCACGCGCTGCCTGCACCGCAGCGGTCAGCGAGCCGGCCGCACGGATGTGGTTCTCCTTCAGCATCACCGTGTCGAACAGCCCCAGGCGATGGTTGTCGCCGCCGCCGCAGCGGACCGCGTACTTCTGCGCCACGCGCAGGCCCGGCAGGGTCTTGCGGGTGTCCAGGATGCGGGTGCCGGTGCCGGCCACCGCCGCGACGTAGCGCGCCGTGGTGGTCGCCGTGCCGGACAGGGTCTGCAGGAAGTTCAGCGAGGTGCGTTCGGCACTGACCAGGCTGCGGTTGCGGCCATGCAGGATCGCCAGCACGGTCCCGGCCCGGACGGTATCGCCCTCGGCCACGCGCCAGTCGATGGTCACGTCCGGATCGAGCGCGCGATGGGTAGCATCGAACCACGGCCGGCCGGCGATCACCGCGTCCTGCTTGCACAGCAGGTACGCGCTGTCGGGACGGTCGGGCAGCAGGGCGGCGGTGACATCACCGGTACCGATGTCTTCCGCCAGCGCACGGGCGACGTCCTCGGCCACCACGGCCGCGGACGGGACGGGCAGCGGGGCCGGGCTCATTTTTCCGGGAAGTCGGCGATCTGCGCCGTTTCGATGGCCTCTTCGGCCAGCAGCACCGGAATGCCGTCATCGACGCGGAACACCTGCTTGCGGTCGCGCGTCAGCAGCGCTTCGCGCAGGGGCTGGGCCTGGGGGCTGCCGTCGGCCTTGGCCACGCCGCCGGCACCGATGGCGCGGTTGAGCGCGTCGAGGGCCTTGGCATCGAGCAGGGACAGGGGCTGGCGCGTGTCGGGCGAGCACAGCAGGTCGAGCAGCTTGCGGTCCATGATTCTTCGTCTTGCGTGGAAGATGGCTAGAATACGTCTTTAAGGCAGGTGACGGCCAATGACCCCCAACCAAACCGCGCCGCTCGTCGGCATCGTCATGGGTTCCCGCTCCGACTGGGAAACCATGCAGCACGCAGCCCAGAAGCTTGATTCACTGGGTGTTCCCTACGAAGTGAAGGTGGTATCGGCGCACCGCACGCCGGACGTGCTGTTCACCTACGCCGAGCAGGCCGGGTCGCGCGGCCTGCGCGCGATCATCGCCGGTGCCGGCGGCGCCGCGCACCTGCCGGGCATGATCGCGGCCAAGACCGCGGTGCCGGTGCTGGGTGTGCCGGTGCAGTCCAAGGCCCTCAACGGCATGGACTCGCTGCTGTCGATCGTGCAGATGCCGGCCGGCATCCCGGTCGCCACCTTCGCCATCGGCAATGCCGGCGCGTCCAACGCGGCCCTGTTCGCCGCCGCCATGCTGGCCTCGGACCAGCCGGCCATCGGCCAGGCGCTGGAGGCGTTCCGCGCCCGCCAGACCGAAGACGTCATGGCCCACGACGACCCGCGTCAATGACCATGAAGACCGTCGGAATCCTGGGAGGCGGGCAGCTGGCGCGCATGATGGTGCTGGCCGGCGCGCCGCTGGGCCTGCGTTTCGAGTTGTTCGACCCGGCCGCCGATGCCTGTGGCGCCCAGGTGGCGCCGCTGCAGGTGGCCGCCTTCGAGGACGAGGCCGCGCTGGCCGCGTTCGCGGCGCGGGTGGACGTGGTCACGTTCGATTTCGAGAACGTTCCCGCGCACAGCGCCCGCTTCCTGGCCGAACGCGTGCCGGTGTATCCGAACCCGGATGCGCTGGCCGTGGCCCAGGACCGGCTCAGCGAAAAAAACCTGTTCCGGCAGCTGGGTATTCCGCTGCCGCCGTTCGCCGATATCCGCAGCCGCGACGAGCTGGCCGCCAGGGTTGCCGAGTTCGGCAGGCCCTGCATCGTCAAGACGCGCCGCCTGGGCTACGACGGCAAGGGCCAGTTCCGCATCCGCAGCGCGGCCGACATCGACGCGGCCTGGGCCACCCTGGGCGACTACGTCGACCGCACCGGCCTGATCCTGGAGGGCTTCGTGGCCTTCGATCGCGAGGTCAGCGTGGTGGCCGTCCGTGGCCGCGACGGGGAGTTCCGCGCGTGGCCGGTGACCGGCAACTGGCACGTCGATGGCGTGCTGTCGGCCAGCCTGGCGCCGGCACGGCTGAGTCCGGCCCAGCACGACGCCGCCATCGGCCATGCGCGCGCGCTGGCCGAACGGCTGGACTATGTCGGGGTGTTCGCGCTGGAGCTGTTCTGCCGCGGCGACGAGCTGCTGGTCAACGAGATGGCGCCGCGCGTGCACAACTCCGGCCACTGGACCATCGAGGGCAGCGAGACCTCGCAGTTCGAGAACCACCTGCGGGCCGTGCTTGGCCTGCCGCTGGGCGATACGCGCATGCTCGGTCACGCCTGCATGCTCAACTGGCTGGGCGCGATGCCCGATGCCGCTGCGGTGCTGGCGCAGTCCGGCGGCCACTGGCATGACTACGGCAAGCAGCCGCGTGACGGCCGCAAGGTCGGCCATGCCACCCTGCGCGACGATGACGCCGCGCGTCTGGCCGGGGCGCTGGAGACGGTCGGCGGGCAGCTCGATCGCAACGCCCAGGTCGCCCCGGTGATCGACACGCTGCGCGGCTGACCGGCAGGTCGGCGCGGATGCCCACCTGCGGTGGGTGCCCCCCGAAAAGGTAGGTGCGCACCGTTGGTGCGCACACTGCCTGCAATCGCGGCGGGATCGGTGCGACCGGACGCCCCGTGCCGACCAACGGTTGTCGCCCCCCCAATTCCCTCCCTTTCTAACCGCGGTCCGTACCTACCAGTACCACCGGCACCTACCGCTCAGCCGTCAATCGCGCAGCTGCGACGCCACGAAGTCCCAGTTGACCAGCTTCCAGAACGCCTGCAGATAGCGTGCGCGTTCGTTCTGGTAGTCGGTGTAGTACGCGTGTTCCCAGACATCGCAGGCCAGCAGCGGGGTGCTGTTGCCGGTCAGCGGCGTGCCGGCGTTGCGCGTGACCTGGATGGCCAGCGCGCCGCCGGGGTGCTGCACCAGCCAGACCCAGCCGGAGCCGAACAGGCCCAGTGCGGCCTGGTCGAACTCATCGCGCAGCCGGCGTACGTCGCCGAAATGGCGGGTCACCAGTTCGGCCAGGCGGCCCTGCGGATCGCCGCCGCCACGGGGATGCAGGCACTGGAAGTAGAAACCGTGGTTCCAGGCCTGCGCGGCCGCGTCGAACAGGCTGCCCTGGCTTTGCCGGACCAGATCGTCCAGGGCCAGATCCTCCAGTTCGGTGCCGGCGATGCGGGCGTTGACCGCGTCGAGGTAGGCGCGGTGATGCCGACCGTGGTGCAGGTCCAGGCTCTCGGCCGACAGGTGCGGCTGCAGGGCGGTACGGTCGTAGGGCAGACGGGGCAGTTCGAAGGGCATGGTCACCACGGGCGGGGAAGGGGCGCCGTATGCGGGGCCAGTAGGCTTACAATGGCGGGCGAGGGAAGTCTAGCCGACCGGTGAGGTCGGGTTGTCCCACATTGGAGGGAGAGTCGTAGTGGCGGTGATGCAGCAAATCCAGGCCGAAGTCGAACGTTACCCCCTCGTGTTGTTCATGAAGGGCACCCCGCAATATCCGATGTGCGGCTTTTCCAGTCGTGCCATGCAGGCGCTGATGGCGGCCGGCGCGGTCGCGCTGCGCACGGTCAACGTGCTCGAAGAGCCTGAGATCCGCGCCAATCTGCCGCGTTTCTCGAACCTGCCGACGTTCCCGCAGCTGTTCATCCACGGCGAGCTCATCGGCGGCTGCGACATTGTGCTGGAGCTGTTCGAGTCCGGCGAGCTCAAGCGCATCGTCGAAGAGGCCTCCCAGGCATGAGTGCGGTCCCGTCCGTCGTGGTCGGGACCGGCGCACTGGCCGATCGTGTGATTCTCATTGCAGGCGCGGGCGGCGGCTTCGGCAGTGCCGCCGCCGTGGCCTGTGCCCGGGCGGGCGCCACGGTGGTCCTGCTGGGGCGCAAGCCGCGCCGGCTGGACCGGGTGTACACCGCCGTGCAGGCAGCCGGCCCGGAACCCCTGCTGTATCCGATGGATCTGGAAGGGGCGACCCCGGACGACTACGCCGCGCTGGCCGAGCGCCTGCAGGGCGAACTGGGGCGTCTGGACGGGCTGCTGTACTGCGCGGCCGATTTTGCCGGACTGACCCCGTTCGAACTGGCCGATCCGGCCGCCTTCGCCCGGGCTGTCCACGTCAATCTCACCGCGCCGGCCTGGCTGACCCAGGCGTGCCTGCCGCTGCTGCGCCAGCGCGACGACGCCGCGGTGGTGTTCACCGTGGACGACCCGACACGGGTCGGGCAGGCCTACTGGGGCGGCTACGGCGCCGCCCAGCACGGGCTGCGGGGCCTGATCGCCTCCCTGCACGACGAACTGGGCCGCAGCCCGGTGCGGGTCAGTGGCCTGCAGCCGGGCCCGATGCGCACCGCCCTGCGTGCCCGCGCCTTCTCGCTGGATGAAGACCGCACCGCGCGTGACCCGGCCGACTGTGCCGATGCCGCCGTCCTGCTGCTGTCCGCCGCCGGCGCCGCCCACCGCGGCCAGATCTTCGAGGGCTGAGCGCGTCGCGGCCGCTGGGGCCTGCCCGCGCCACGCCGGGTAGTGCCGGCCGCTGGCCGGCTCCCCAGCCAGCCTGCGCAGAACCCGTGCACCCCGCTGAATCCCGGAATGCCCGCATTCAGCCGGTCACAATCAAATGTGAAGATGGCGTCACGATCCCGTTGTGATGGCGTGTGTTTTGTCGCCAAACCGTCACAATCCAACGGTACCGTGTTAATCTAGTGTTAACCGTTGCGGCTGAAACCAGCTCGCGGCTAGGGAACCCAGATAAAAGTCCAGTCAGCCGCCAGCAAGGCTGCTTGGGCGCGTTTTTTTCTCCGCCATCGCCAATCTCGCATCGAGGCTACTCCCCAATGACCCACTCCCGTTGTCTCCGGATGTCCAAGCTGACGCTTGGTCTCGTGGCTGCACTTGCTGCCGCTCCCGCCTTCGCCCAGAGCACCTCTGCCGGTGTCGGCGGCCAGGTAATGTCGGCTGCAGGCGCGCCTGTCGCCGGTGCAGAAGTCACCATCACGCATACCGAGTCGGGCACGGTCAGCCGTGCGACCACCGATGCATCGGGTCGTTACAACGCGCGCGGTCTGCGTGTGGGTGGTCCGTACACCATCACCATCAACAAGCCCGGCGCTGGCACCAAGACCGAAGATGGCGTCTACCTCGGCGTGAGCCAGTCGGCGACGGTCAACGCTACGCTCAACGGTGATATGGCAGCGACCAACCTGGATGCTGTCCAGGTCACCGCCGTCGCGGCCGGCTCGGAAGTGTTCAGTGCGACCAAGATGGGCGCCGGTACGAACATCAGCCGTCAGACGATCGATGCACTGCCCTCGGCCGGTGGCAACATCCAGGATTACGTCCGCCTGGATCCGCGCATTGCGCAGACCAACAAGGCCGACGGTCAGATTTCCGTAGGCGGCCAGAACCCGAAGTACAACGCGATCCGCGTTGACGGTGTGTCGATCAGCGACACCTTCGGCCTGGAAGACAACGGCATGCCGACCCGTCGCCAGCCGGTTGCGATGGATGCGCTGGAAGCGATCAACGTCGACCTGTCCAGCTACGACGTCACCATCGCCGGCGCCACCGGTGCGGTGATCGACGCGGTGACGAAGTCCGGTACCAACGAGTTCCACGGTTCGGTCTACGGCTCGTACCGCGATGGCGACTGGTTCGGCAAGGATCCGGCCGGTTACAAGTTCGACGGCTTCGACAACGAGCGCACCTACGGCATGACGCTGGGTGGTCCGCTGGTCAAGGACAAGCTGTTCTTCTTCGCCAACTACGAAAAGCAGGAATGGAAGTCGCCGGGCGCAAGCGTGGCCGACAGTGCGCTGGGCAACGGCACGATCAGCCAGGCCCAGATCAATGAAGCGACCCGTCTGGCCAGCACCCTGTACGGTGTTGATGCAGGCAGCGTTGGCGACGTCGATGGCAGCACCGACCTGGAAGAATATGCGGTCAAGCTGGACTGGAACATCAACGACAATCATCGTGCCAGCTTCCGCTACAGCAAGGTTGAGCAGAACCAGGCGCGCACCCCGACCACGGGTGGTTCGATCGTCAACCTGAGCTCCTCCTTCTTCCAGCAGCAGAAGACGATCGAGAACTATGTCGCCCAGGTCTTCAGCGACTGGACCGACACCTTCTCGACCGAATTGAAGGCGTCGTACCGCGACTACACGTCCGCGCGCATCATGCCGGGCGAAAAGATTGCCACCACCAAGATCTTCTTTGGCGGCAATGTGGATTCTCCGACCGGTGAGTACATCATGTTCGGGCCGGACCCGAGCACCCCGGGCAACCTGCTGCAGACCAAGACCTGGAACGGCTACGCGTCGGGCGTGCTGACCCTGGGCGACCACGATGTCAAGTTCGGTGCCGACTTCAGCAGCAACGACGTGTACAACATGTTCGTCCAGAACCTGTACGGCACGTACGAGTTCTTCGGCCTGGACAACTACGCGGCCGGCAACTGGAGCAACTACGTCCAGCAC
Organism: Stenotrophomonas sp. GZD-301; assembly: GCF_049310345.1. NCBI lineage: Bacteria > Pseudomonadati > Pseudomonadota > Gammaproteobacteria > Lysobacterales > Lysobacteraceae > Stenotrophomonas > Stenotrophomonas sp. GZD-301. Next base: position 12,727 of record NZ_JBMOWY010000044.1, read on the forward strand.
CTTCCGCAGCCGGGCCTGAGCGATGACACCATCGCCGCCAGCTTCAAGTACCGTGAGCTTGGCCTGTTTGCGCAGGACACCTGGTATGTCAACAACAACCTGACGCTGACCTATGGCGTCCGCGCCGACAAGCCGACCGTCAGTGGTCGTCCGACCCTGAACTCGGCTGCCCTGGCCTCGTTCGGTCTGGACAACAGCTACGTCAACGGCAAGGACAAGTGGCTGGTCCAGCCGCGCTTCGGCTTCAACTACACCTTCGATTCGGAGCGTCCGACGCAGCTGCGCGGCGGCGTGGGCCTGTTCCGCGGCGCATCGCCGCAGGTGTGGTTCGGCAATGCATTCAGCACCACCGGTCTCAACTACCTGCGCTACACCGGCGAGCAGGGCGGCACGATCAACTCGGGCAACTGGGCCTATGAGCCGATCGTGGCCGATCAGGTCCGTCCGTCCGTCGGCACGCCGGAAACCAACGTCACTTACGTGAGCCCGGACTTCGAGCAGCCGTCGGTGTGGAAGGCCAACCTCGCGCTGGATCACGAGTTGCCGTGGCATGGCCTGGTCGCATCGGCCGAGCTGCTGGTGACCAAGGTCAAGAGCGACCTGTTCTACCGCAGCATCAACATCGGCGAGTCCACCTTCAAGGGTCAGGACGGTCGTGACATGTACTACGACCCGTCGCGCATCGGCCGTTCGTGGACCACTGCCAGCAACCGTTACAACCGTGATCGCAACTTCGGCAACGTGTACGTGTTGGAAAACACCGACAAGGGCCGCAGCAGCCAGTTCACCGTGTCGTTGGCCAAGCCGTTCTCGCCGGAAAGTGATTGGAGCTGGAACGTGGGTTACACCTACACCGACTCCAGCATGGTCAGTGACATGACCAGCTCGACGGCCGGTTCGACGTGGAACTACAACTACATCTTCAATGCCAACGAAGAAACGATCGGTACGTCGCGTTACCAGATCCGCAACCGCGTCAGCAGCAGCATCAACTGGAGCCACAAGTTCTTCGGCGACTACAAGACCAGCGTAGGCATGTTCTACGAAGGTCGTAACGGTCGTCCGTTCAGCTACGTGTACTCCAACGATGCCAACGGCGAAGGCCGCAGCGGCAACGACCTGTTCTACGTGCCTGCCGGCCCGGGCGATGTGCTGTTCGGTACCCTCAGTGCAACCGGTCAGTTCACCGCCAACCCGGCGATGGAAAAGTCGTTCTTCGAATGGCTGTCCGCCAACCCGGAACTGGCGCGTTACGCTGGCCAGGCAGCGCCGCGCAACTCCGGCCGCTCGTCCTGGGTGAACAGCTTCGATCTGCGCATCAGCCAGGAACTGCCGGGCTTCTTCAAGGGCCACAAGTCCGAGATCTGGCTTGACGTGATGAACGTCGGCAACCTGATCAACAAGGACTGGGGCCATATTGAAGATTACGGCTTCTTCGCGAACCGTCGCGTCCTGACCGCCGCGGGCATGTATGACGGCAAGTACGTCTACAGCAACTTCAACCCGAACAATGTCGAGCGTCCGACGGTTGCCAATGGCAGCAACGGCAACGGCAATACCGGTGTGTCCCAGTGGTCGATGCAGCTGGGCTTCCGCTACAAGTTCTGATGAAGTGATGTAGCACCGCTGTACGCAGAACGGCCAGGGCAACCTGGCCGTTCTGCTGTCCGGCGCCATGCTTGCTCCCGTGCGCGGTTGCGCGTATGCTCAACCGGTTGCGCCGCAAAAGGCGCCCGTACGGCGGCCCAGAGCAGCGCCGGGGTGCCACATATCCAACGGTCGGGTCTCCCCGGCCGTTTTGCTTTTTAAGGGGGCAGCGGTACAGTCGGACACCTTGAGGAAAGCAGAAAAGATGGAAATGAAAATCACCGAAACGCCGGCGCGCACGCTGCCGGTGCAGGACGCGCGGATCTACCCGCGCGGTGGGCTGGATGTGTTGTCGCGTGCCGAAGTGGCGCGCCTGCGCGACGCCTCCGGCGGCGGCATGCACGAGCTGCTGCGCCGTTGCGCGCTGGCCGTGCTGACCAGTGGCAGTGCCTCGGACGATCCGCGCGCCGCGCGCGATCTGTACCCGGATTTCGACATCCAGGTGGCGCAGCAGGACCGCGGCGTGCGCATCGATCTGGTCAACGCGCCGGCGATGGCCTTCGTCGACGGCGAGATCATCCGCGGTGTGGCGGAACTGCTGTTCGCGGTGGTCCGCGACCTGGCCTACATGGCCATCGAAATGGGCCCGGCCTACGCTGCCGAACTGGAATCCTCCGAGGGCATCACCAACGCCGTGTTCGGGCTGCTGCGCAATGCACGCATCCTCAACCCGGGCGACCCGAACCTGGTGGTGTGCTGGGGCGGCCATTCGATCGGCCGCGATGAGTATCTGTACACCAAGCAGGTCGGCTACGAGCTCGGCCTGCGCGGGCTGGACATCTGCACCGGCTGCGGTCCGGGCGCGATGAAGGGCCCGATGAAGGGGGCCACCATCGCCCATGCCAAGCAGCGCAAGCATGTGACCCGTTACATCGGCCTGACCGAGCCGGGCATCATCGCCGCCGAGTCGCCCAACCCGATCGTGAACCACCTGGTGATCATGCCGGACATCGAGAAGCGCCTCGAAGCGTTCGTCCGGATCGGCCACGGCATCATCGTGTTCGCCGGTGGCGTGGGTACCGCCGAGGAAATCCTCTACCTGCTCGGCATTCTGCTGCGCGAGGAGAACAAGGACCTGCCGTTCCCGCTGATCCTGACCGGCCCGACCGTCGCCGCGCCGTACTTCGAGCAGATCGACCGGTTCATCCGCCTGACCCTCGGCGATGAGGCCGCCAGCCGCTACGAGATCGTCATCGGCGACCCGGTCGCGGTGGCGCGGAAGATGTCGGCCGGCATCAAGCGTGTGCGCGAGCACCGCCTCGCGCAGAAGGATGCGTTCTTCTTCAACTGGTCCATCGAGATTCCGTGGGAGTACCAGCAGCCGTTCGTGCCGACCCATGAGGCGATGGCGGCGCTGGACCTGCATCACGGGCGGGCGCCGCATGCGCTGGCCGCGGACCTGCGCCGGGCCTTCTCGGGCATCGTCGCCGGCAACGTGAAGGAAGATGGCATGCGCCGCATCGAGGAGTTCGGCCCGTTCGAGATCCACGGCGACGCCGACATGATGCAGGCCCTGGACGAGCTGCTGCGCGCGTTCGTCGAACAGCGCCGCATGAAGATTTCGGGCGAGTACCAGCCCTGTTACAAAGTCCTGGCCTGAGCCGGGCAGGGGGCTGACGGCGGGCAGGGGTGCCTGCGGCCAGCCCCGCCAGGGGTACATGGGCGTCAACGCATTGACGCCTGTCGCCCCCGGGCGACCGTTCGTCCTGCCGCCGCTTGCCGCCGGGCGGCAGGGCGTCCATCTTCTGTGTCATCACGCTGGGGAGCGTTCCATGTCTTCACGCCGGTCCAACGGCTTCACACTGGTCGAGTTGATGATCGCCATCGCGGTTGTCGCGATCCTGGCTGCCATCGCCTACCCGAGCTTCCAGAGCGTCCTGCGGTCGAACCGTCTGGCCACCACCAGCAATGAAGCCTCCGGCCTGATCGCGCTCGCGCGCAGCGAGGCCATCCGCAACAAGCGCGGCGGCGGCGTCTGTGGCAGCGCCACCGGCACCAGCTGCGACGGCAGCTGGAGCAAGGGCATGCTGGCCTGGTCCGACGTCAGCGGCGACGGCACCTTCACCACCGGCGAGGTGGTCCTCCGTTACATGGTGGTCAACAAGGCCGTGAGCGCCAGCGGCCCGGATTCCGCCGCGATTGCCTTCGATGCCCGTGGCCGCCGCCGTGGCGCCGATCCGCAGGAAATAGCGCTGCAGCCGGTCAGTTGTGGCAGTCGACCGCTGCGCCGCCGCCTGACCGTCAATGCCTCCGGCCAGCTCAGCACCCTCAAGGAGAACTGCTCATGAGACGTTTCCGTGCCTCCGGGGGACGCAGGGCCGCCGGTGGGTTCAGCATGATCGAAGTGCTGGTCACCATCATCGTGCTGGCCTTCGGCCTGCTCGGCTTCGCGCTGCTGCAGACCATGAACGTGCGTTTCGTACAGAGTTCCAACTACCGCACCCAGGCCACCAACCTGGCCTACGACCTGATCGACCAGATGCGCGCCAACCGGTTCCAGTCGGCGTGGTACACGGGCGCGTCGTTCTCCTCCGGCACGGTGACCCGCGCCGCCTGTACGCGCCCGACCGGGTCGGTGACCATCAGCCAGAACGTGGCCCGCTGGCAGTGCCAGGTGGTGCAGGCGCTCGGTGAGGGTGCCAGTGCCACCGTCACCAATGCCAACGGGCAGGTCCAGGTCGACATTGCGTGGGGCGACCAGCGCTGGGACAAGGCCAACCCCAATGCCCGCACCACCTTCACCGCGGTGACCCAGCTATGAGCCGTGCGTCCACCCTGCCGCGCGCCGTCGCGGGCATCTCCCTGATCGAGGTCATGGTCGCGATGGTGATCGGCCTGGTGCTGATGCTGGGCGTGATCCAGGTGTTCACCGCGTCCCGCGAGGCCTCGCAGCTGGCGCAGGGCACGGCCCGCGCGCAGGAGAATGCGCGCTTCGCGCTGGAGTTCCTGCAGCGCGACATCCGCATGGCCGGCCACTTCGGCTGCGTCAACGACCAGGCGCACTTCGTCAAGAATCAAGGGGATCCTGTGGTGAACATCGCCGGCGTCGACACCGGTGGTGGCAGCGCATTGGACTTCTCGGTATCGATACAGGGCTACGAAGCCCCCAGCAGTGCGCCGAACAGCAACCTCACGCTGGGCGCGACCTGGGTGACCCCGACCATGCCCGACCCGCTGAAGAGCCTGAACGCGCGCGGCGGCAGCGATGTTCTCGTGCTCCGCTATCTCTCGCCGGTGGGCGTGCCGGTAACCAGCATCAGCGCAGGAACCGACAATATTGTCGGCTTCGACAGCGATCTGGGCAGGCGCCTGCTCGAGGATGGCGTTGCCACTCCCACCCTGTTCGGCATCGCGGACTGCAGCCATGCCGATGTGTTCATCGGTTCCTATGCGGCTGGCAGTGTCACTGCCAGCGGCGCCACGCTCAGCCGCTACAACGTGCAGCCGACCGGTGAGACGATGCTCTACCGCGCCGAGTCGATTGCGTACTACGTGGGAACCTCGGCCAACGGCGAACCGGTGCTGATGCGTGCGCGGGCCAATGCCGCCGGCAACTATGTCGTGCGCGAAGAGCTCGTTGAAGGCATCGAGAACCTGCAGGTGATGTACGGCCTGGACACCACTCCGGTGATCAGCCAGACCCAGTTGCCGGTCGGCAACGTCACCGTGCAGGGCACGGCGACCGACGTAAGCACCGGCAATGATGCGGTAGCTGCCAATCAGTGGCGTCGCGTCGGGCAGGTCCAGGTCGGTGTGCTGGCACGCAGCCCGAACCCCTCGATGGCCACGTCGTCTGCCACGGCGGTGAACGACCCGCGCCTGCTTGGCGTGCGTTTCGTTCCTGCGGCCGCCACCGACGGCCGCTACCGTGCGGCGTATGAATCGACCATCGCCCTGCGCAACCGTCTCTTCGGGAACTGATGCCATGAACCGGTCCTCCAGAACCTTCACCGCCCCGGCGCATCAGCGCGGCGCCGTGCTGTACGTCGCCCTGATCATGCTGATCCTGCTGGCACTGATCGGCATCGCCGGCATGCAGGTGGCCGGCATGCAGGAAAAAATGGCGGCCAACTACCGGGCCACCAACACCGCGTTCCAGGCGACTGAAAGCATGACCCGGCGCACCGAGCACGCCATCGAGGCGATCGCCAACCGCACCTCGCCGGCCAGCGATGCGCCGATCACGGCCAGCAACATCGCGCTGAACTGTGATGATGGCTATGACCCGGTCGACTGGGGCCGGAAGAAGTCCATCACCGGCGCCGACGCGGTCAACGTGCGCCGCATCGACTCCTGCATCATCGGCGGCGGCTCGCTGGGAATGGGCAAGGCCCTGGACCCGACCGCACCGATCTACCAGATCACTTCCTTCGCCACCGATGTGCCGGCAGGTCCGTCCTCGTCGGCCGTCATCGACACCGTATTCAAGCTCTGAGGGCTGCCGGCATGATTTCCCGCAAACTCGGTATCACCGCAGGGGCAGGTGTGCTGCTGCTCGGTTCCGGCCTGTACTTCATGTACAGCCTGTTCGCCGCCCAGGGGCAGGGTGAACTCGCGACGGCGCCGCTCAATTCGGTCAGCTCGGCGCCGCCGGCGTTCATCATGGCGGTCGACGACTCCAACTCGATGACGTTCGAGCGCATCTTCGTCGGTGGCGACGGGCGCATGCAATGGAACAGCAAGAACAGCAGCTTCTTCAACTCCGCGGGTGTGTTCTTCGACGTGGGCGCGAGCTGCCCCAACGCTGCGGTGGACTGCTTTGTCTACCTCTTCCCGCACAACGGCTACAACAGCAGCTACAGCCCCGGGCGGGCGATTCCGCCGCTGGATGAGTTCGGCTTCGCGCGTTCGCCGACCTACAACGCCGGCTACTTCAATCCGGCGGTGAAGTACGATCCGTGGCGCAAGTCCGACGGGGTGGGCGCTGCGAGCCTGTGGGCCGCCGCCGTGCCTGGCACCACCCGCGCGGATCCGCGCTCGGATTTCGCCACCGGCTACAACGTGACCTACAACATGGCGTCGTCGCGCGCCGTGTCGTCCGAGAGCTTCGGCATCGTGACCGGCATGACCCTGCCCAAGGGCACGGTCTATTACTCCGATGGCGAGATCTGCAATACCACCTACACCGTCGTCATCAACAACCGCAACCAGACCTTCTCGAACAAGGATGGGTTGCCCGACGCGAAGAAGAAGTGGGTCGAGCTGGCCAGTGACTGGAAAGCACCGACCAGCTGCCTGGTTCCGCTGCAGTACTTCCCCGCCACCTTCTATCTGCCGGCGGATGCGCCCGCACCGGCCGGCTACAAAACCGCCAACGCGAACCGGCCGGTCATCGCAAATGCCTGCGGCCCCGGCTGCGATATGCGCCGCTATACGATCACGTCGAACAACTACGACAGCGGCTACGACGACGCGATCAAGAACTTCGCCAACTGGTTCCAGTATCACCGTAACCGCATCCTGTCGATGGTGGGCTCGTCCTCGCATGCGATGGGCGAGATCGAGAACATGCGGGTGGGGTACTTCACCATCAACAACCTGGTCGACGTGACCATGTACGACGTGAAGCTGCAGCGCGCCGAGCTGTACAAGAAGATCTACAGCCTGGGGCCCAACGGCGGCACACCCAACCGCGGAGCGGTGGATTTCCTCGGCAAGCAGTTCCGTCGCACCGATGCCGGCGCACCGGTCGCGCTGGCCTGCCAGCGCAACGGCGGCATGTTGTTCACCGACGGCTATACCAATACCACCAGTACCGTGCCCAAGGGCACCGACTACGGCAATGCCGATTCCTCCGGTACGACGCACTTCAGCGGTGCGCCATTCGGGGATAACTACAAAAACACCATCGCCGACATCGCAGCGGCGTATTACGACGGGCCGCTGGTGCCGTTGCGGACCGATGCGAACTTCCCCGCCGGCCAGGTGCCGGTCAGCAAGCAGTGCCAGACGCTGAGCAAGACGTCGCCCGACTGGAAGCGCCTGGACTGCCAGCCCGACCTGCACATGAACTTCTACGGGGTCACGCTGGGCGCCCAGGGCAAGATCTACGAGGTCAACCAGGCGGCCACCAAGGATCCGTACACCAACGCGCCGAACTGGAACGGCAACGGTGACCCGATGGATTCGGACGACGGCCGTGTCATCGACGAGCTGTGGCATGCCGCGATCAACACCCGCGGTGAGTTCATCAACGCCAAAACGCCGGCCGAAGTGACCGCTGCCATGCGCCGTGTGCTGTCGGCCGTGGCCGCCGGTTCCTCGCCGTCGGGCAGCATCGCGCTGACCGGTGCGCGCATCGGCGCCGGCTCGCTGACGGTGACCCCGACCTATGAGGTTGCCAACGAAGGTACCGACTGGTTCAGCCGGCTGGCGGCCAACCAGGTGACGGTTGATCCCGGCACCCAAGCCGCGGTGTACACCCCGATCTGGGAAGCCAGCACCAAGTTCCCGCTGGCGGCCGCACGCAAGATCTACTTTGCCGACGGCACCGGCATCAGCGAGTTCACGACCCCGAAGGTCACCCTGGACCTGCTGTGCAGCACGCCCAGCGACCGGTACCCCGGCATGAGCCGCTGCGACAGTGCGGGGCTGACCGGTCTGGCCACGGACGCGACGGCCACCGCCTATCTGCGTGGTGATGCCAGCGGCGAGGTCCGCAATGGCGGCAAGCTGCGTGACCGCACCACGATCCTGGGCGACATCATCAACTCGTCCCCGCAGATCAGCGCGCCGATCGACGACTTCGGCTATCGCGCGCTGCCCGGCAGGCCGGGCTCGACCTATGCTGCCTACATGAAGGCCAAGCTGAGCAATCGCTACATGGTCTATGTGGGGGCCAATGACGGCATGCTGCATGCCTTCGATGGCGGGCTGGATTCGGACGGCAAGGCTGCGGGCAACGGCGGGCGCGAGCTGTTTGCCTATATTCCGGAGACGTCGGTGGGCCACATGGGCAACCTGCTCAAGCCCTACAACCCGCTCAACGCCAAGGACCAGGTGCCGCACCGCTACTTTGTCGATGGTCCGGTCACCGTGGCGGACAGCTTCTACGAGGACGCCTGGCACACCACGCTGGTCGGTACCACCGGTGCCGGCGGGCGCGGCGTGTTCGCGCTCGACGTGACCAGCCCGGGCGACTTCGGCGGCAGCAGCCGCCTGTGGGAGATCAACGATATCTCCGGCGCCTCCACGGATATCAGGAACAACATCGGCTTCGTCCTCGGCAAGCCGGTGATCGTGCCGTTCAAGTCGGGCAACACGGTGTCCTGGAAGGCCATCTTCGGCAACGGCTACAACAGCAAGAACGGCAAGGCCGTGCTGTTCGTGGTGGACATCGGCACCGGTACGCCCAACGTGCGCATGATCGAAGCGACCGAATCCGGCGCGGGGGCGCCGTCGGGCGTCAATGGCCTGGGCAACATCGTGGTGCTGGACCGCAAGGACAATGGCGATTCCACGCGGATGGTGCGCGATGGGTACGCCGATACCGTGTATGGCGCTGATGCCAACGGTGCCGTGTGGCGCTTCGACCTTCTGGAGAGCGCCAATACGGTGAGCAAGCCGGTGTTCACCACGCTGTCGCGCGTGGAATCGAGGATGACCTACCGCCAGCCGATTCTCGGCGGCCTGGTGGCGGCCTCGGGCGAAGGCGGTGGCGTGCTGTTGATGTTCGGCACGGGCAGCTTCTCCTTCGCCAATGACGTGGCGGATGAAACCACCCAGTCGCTGTACGCCTTCACCGATCGCTCCGGCGCCACCATCACCACGGTTACGCGGGCCAATCTGCTGCCCTATTCGGTCGAGGTGGCCACCGACGGGGTCTCGCGCTCGATGACGATGGGAACCCGGCCCACCGGGTCCTTGGGGTGGTACATCGATCTGCCCAGGGGCGAACGCATGATCGGCTATCCGGATGTGGTGTCCGGCGTGGTGTTCATGCCGACCTATGCGGCCCTGCTCAACTCGACCGGTTGCAGTACCGTCGGCAAGAACTGGCTGTTCGGCCTGGATGCGCGATCCGGTATGGCGGCATTGTCCACCGTCCGGTTGGGCTCGCCGGGCGGCAAATCCTACGCGGCGGGCACGGCGGCGGTCGCGCTGGATACCGGCGGTTCGGCACCGGTCAAGGACGTGGCAGTGTCGGTGGTGCCGCGCCTGCAGGCGCCCGCCAACCCGGGCGGCGGTGCCGCACCGCCCACCGTGCCGGGCAGCGGCTGCTGGATGGTGGTCAACGTGGCCGGCGCCCAGCCGATGTACCTGCCTTATCCCTGTGGTCGCCAATCCTGGCGCCAGATCCAGTAACGGAGACCGCACATGCGTTCGATGCTTTCCAACCGGTTCCGCGGCCAGCGCCGCGGGGCCGCGGGCTTCACCCTGATCGAGCTGATGGTCACCGTGGCGGTGATCGCGATTCTGGCGGCGGTCGCCTACCCGTCCTATCAGGACCAGATCCGCAAGTCGCGGCGTGCGCAGGCCAAGGCTGACATGGTGGAGTACAGCCAGAGGGCCGAGCGCTTCCATACCGTCAACAACACCTATGCGGGATTCACGCTGGCTGCGACCCAGACCCCCCGCGAGGGCGGCACGGCGTGGTACGCGCTCACCATTCAGCAGACCCAGGCCACATTCACCATCACCGCCACGCCCCAGGGCATGCAGACCAAGGACAAGTGCGGCACGCTGACCATCAACCAGGCCAGCGTCAAGACGCCGGCCGAAGCGACGGTATCCGGCTGCTGGTAACGCGGAACGGGGCAGGGTGTTGCATCGTCACGCAGCAACCTCTAGAATTCGCCTCCCCGCCCGAATAGCTCAGCCGGTTAGAGCACTTGACTGTTAATCAGGGGGTCGTTGGTTCGAGTCCAACTTCGGGCGCCAGATTCTGCAGAAGCCGCGAGAAATCGCGGCTTTTGTCGTTTTCGGCATTTGCCTCGGCAGCGCCGCCGTTCAGGGGCAGGGTTCGTGGGTGCGGTGGGTCTGGGATCGCGCGCGTCCGTGGTTGTTCACGATCACCTCGCCACGTCGCTCGCCGCGCACACACAGGGCGATGGTGAGGTTGCTGCCCAGGCTGCGCCCGTTCGCGCCATAGCGCAGGTAAGGGCGCCCGGACGTGGCGCTGGCGTGGACGCCGCGCGCGCGCTGACCGGGCTGGTAATGCAGGACATCGTCGGCACCGGCGGGCTGATCCTGGCGGCGGTGGTCGCGGTAGATCAACCACCCCGCGCTCCAGTCCTGGCTGCACTGCCGCCCATCCTCGCTCGCGCACACGCTGACGGCGTGGCGGCGGCTGATCGCGGTGCTGCGCGCGGCGGCGAACGCGGACAGCAGTTGCATCCGCATCGTGTCCACGCGGGCCCGGTCAAGCACATCCTGGAAGCCGGGCAGGGCCAGCGTGGCCAGCGCCGCCAGCAGGCCCAGCGCCAGCAGCAGCTGGATCAGGGACAGGCCGAGCGCATGCAGAGGGGGGCGGGTAACCGGGCGCATCGGGAACGTCCTGAACGGCGGAGGTATCCACAGTGCGGGGCCCGCGCGCTGGGCGGCATCGGCACATGCCGGCCCCTGGCCTCGGTACACCCCTCAGCCAGCCGTCACCAAGGCCCCCGGTATACTGGAGGGCCCGGGTAGTGGCGGCACCATGAGCGATCGCTTTGAACTTGTATCCCCGTACTCGCCGGCCGGTGACCAGCCCGCGGCGATCGAGAAGCTGACGGCCAACTTCGAGGCGGGTGTCGCCAAGCAGACCCTGCTTGGCGTGACCGGCTCCGGCAAGACCTACACCATCGCCAACGTGATCCAGCAGGTGCAGAAGCCGACCCTGGTGATGGCGCCGAACAAGACCCTGGCCGCGCAGCTGTACGGTGAGTTCAAGGCGTTCTTTCCGCACAACGCGGTCGAGTATTTCGTCAGCTACTACGATTACTACCAGCCGGAAGCCTACGTACCGTCGTCGGACACCTTCATCGAGAAGGACAGTTCGATCAACGAACACATCGAGCAGATGCGCCTGGCCGCGACCAAGACGCTGCTGTCGCGGCCCGACGCGATCGTGGTGGCCACGGTGTCGGCAATCTATGGCCTGGGCGCCCCCGAGGACTACCTGTCGCTGCGCCTGATCCTGTCCAAGGGTGAGCGCATCGACCAGCGCGATCTGATCAACCACCTCACCCAGCTGCAGTACACGCGCAACGAATATGAACTGCACCGCGGCACGTTCCGCGTGCGCGGCGAAGTGATCGATGTGTTCCCGGCCGAGTCGGACAGCGAGGCGGTGCGCATCGAGCTGTTCGACGGTGAGGTCGAGCAGATCAGCATGTTCGACCCGCTCACCGGCGAGAGCCTGCGCCGGCTGCAGCGCTACACCGTGTATCCCAAGACCCACTACGCCACCACACGCGAACGGGTGCTGGCGGCGGTGGATACGATCAAGGCCGAACTCAAGGTGCGGCTCGAGCAGCTGTACGAGCAGAACAAACTGGTGGAGGCGCAGCGCCTGGCCCAGCGCACCCAGTTCGACCTGGAAATGATGGCCGAAGTCGGGTTCTGCAACGGCATCGAGAACTACTCGCGCCATCTCACCGGCAAGGCGCCGGGCGAGCCGCCGCCGACGCTGTTCGACTACCTGCCGCCGGATGCGCTGCTGGTGATCGACGAGTCGCACGTGACCATTCCGCAGATCGGCGCGATGTTCAAGGGCGACCGTTCGCGCAAGGAAACGCTGGTGGAGTTCGGCTTCCGCCTGCCGTCGGCGCTGGACAACCGTCCGCTGCGCTTCGAGGAATGGGAGGCACGCTGCCCGCGCAGCATCTATGTGTCGGCCACGCCCGGGCCCTACGAACTGCGCGAGGCCGCGGATGAAATCACCGAACTGGTGGTGCGTCCGACCGGTCTGATCGATCCGGTGGTGGAAATCCGCCCGGTGGGCACCCAGGTCGACGACCTGATGAGCGAGGTCAACGAGCGCATCAAGCTCGGTGACCGCGTGCTGGTCACCACGCTGACCAAGCGCATGGCCGAGAACCTGACCGAATACCTCACCGAGCACGGCATCCGCGTGCGGTATCTGCACTCGGACATCGATACCGTCGAGCGCGTGGAGATCATCCGCGATCTGCGCCTGGGCAAGTTCGACGTGCTGGTCGGCATCAATCTGCTGCGCGAAGGTCTGGACATGCCCGAGGTGTCGCTGGTGGCGATTCTCGATGCCGACAAGGAAGGTTTCCTGCGCTCGACCGGCTCGCTGATCCAGACCATCGGCCGCGCGGCACGCAACCTGCGCGGCAAGGCGATCCTGTACGCCGACCGCATGACCCGTTCGATGCAGGCGGCCATCGACGAGACCGACCGTCGCCGTGCCAAGCAGGTGGAGTACAACGAACTGCATGGCATCGTGCCCAAGTCCGTCCTGCGCCCGATCACCGACGTGCTGGAAGGCGCGCGGTCGGAAGCAGCGGAGAAGGAAAGCCGGGGCAAGGGCAAAGGCAAGGGAAGTCGCATCGCCGAGGAAGCGGTGGATTACCGGACGCTGGAACCGGCGCAGATCGCCAAGCGGCTGCAGGCGCTGGAGCAGCAGATGTACCAGCACGCGCGCGATCTGGAGTTCGAAGATGCGGCCCGTGTGCGTGACCAGATCCGCCAATTGAAGGAGGCCAGCCTCGGCTGAACAACGCATTGTGAAAAATCTTCACAAAAGTGTTGCTCTTCCCAGACGACGTCCGTAATATACGCGGCCTGCACCGACGCATTCGCGGCAGCGCAGAACGAAACGGGCGGTTAGCTCAGCGGTAGAGCACTACCTTGACATGGTAGGGGTCACAGGTTCGAACCCTGTACCGCCCACCACTTAAGTACCTGAGCAATCAGAGGAAAAAGTGGATACGAACAAAGCCGGCCCTTGGGTCGGCTTTTTCGTTTTGCGCGGTCCGGTGCCCAGCGCCGCACCGTGTGATGTCCGCGCCGCGCGATGTCGCGGGCGATCACTGCATTCCCCGGGCTATCCCGACGCAGACCTGCCCCCGTGCCTGATGGCGGCGGCGAGGGTGCCGGCAGACGATGCTGATTCCGTCGCCGTGCCGATCCACATGCCACGCTCGTCCTCCGTCGTGTCCGCCGTTCCCTTGCCGGTGTTCGGCAAGGCCTGTGCCGCCAGCCTGCTGGGTGGCGTGTGCGCGGTCGTGTTCGCACCGCTCCTGCTGCCGGTTGCGCTGGGGTGGTGCTGCGTTGTGGTCGGCGTGTGTGCCTGGGCCGGATGGCCGCGCGGGCGCTGCTGCGGTGCGTTGCTGCTCGGTGCGGGGTGGGCCGCGCTGCATGGCCACGCCGGGTTGGCGGCGCAGCTGCCGGCATCGACTGTGCCTGCCGAGTACGCATTGCGCGGGCGGGTGGTGGATCTTCCGCAGCACGGCGAACGCAGCACGCGGTTCCGCTTCCGCATCGACGATGACGCCGGCATGCCTGTGCCGCTGCGTGGGCGTGATGTCACGCTCAGCTGGCACGATCCGGCGAAGTCGCAGGCGCAGCGCGGCCGTCATGCGCTGCGTGCCGGTGCGCGCTGGGCGTTGAACGCACGGCTGCGCCCGCCGCGTGGGCTGCGCAACCCGGGCGGTTTCGATGCCGAGCGCCACGCGTTGCTGCAGGGCGTGGCCGGCAGTGGCTACGTGACGACGCCGCTGCAGGCGCGTGCGCTGGGCCTGCCGACCGGTCTGCCGGCGTGGCGCGAGCGCATGGCGTTGGCGATCGCCGCACAGGTGCGTGGCGACGGCCGCCGCTTCATACAGGCGCTGGCGCTCGGCGACACGCGCGGCCTGACCCCGCGTGACTGGGACGACCTGCGCGCGCTGGGCTTGACCCACCTGGTGGCGATCTCCGGGTTTCATGTGGGCCTGGTGGCCGGCGTCGCGGCCTGGCTGGCGGCGCTTGCGTGGCGGCTGCTGCCGGGATTGGCGCGCTGCTGGCCGCGACCGTTGGCGGCGGCGCTGGCGGCGGTGGCCGGCGCCGCACTGTATGCCGCGGTCGCGGGCTTCGCGCTGCCCACCGTTCGCACGGCGCTGATGATCGCCATCGTCGCCGCAGCGCGCTGCGCCCGGCGCAGGTCCACCGTGGGGCAGGCGCTGGCGCTGGCTGCGCTGGCGGTGCTGCTGTTCGATCCGCTGTCGGTGCTCGCACCGGGCTTCTGGCTGAGCTTCGCCGGCGTGCTGTGGCTGGTGTGGTGCCTGCCGGGCACGGACCGGCATTGGCTGGCCGCCTTTCTGGGTGCGCAGGGTGTAGCGGCGCTGGGGCTGCTGCCATTGACCGTGGCCTTGTTCGGGCAAGCCTCGCGGGCAGGCCCGCTGGTCAACCTGCTGGCGATCCCCTGGTGGAGCCTGGTCGTGGTGCCGCTGGCGTTGCTCGGCACTGCGCTGGAGGCGCTGTGGGGCGGCGCGGGACGGTGGCCGTGGCAGCTGGCCGCGTGGTGTTTCGACGCCAGCTGGTGGCTGTTCGGCCACGTCGCCAGCCGCCCGCTGGCATTGTGGTGGCTGCCGCAGGCCGGCCCGGCCGCGCTGGCGCTGGCCGTGGCGGGCGTGTTCTGGCTGCTGATGCCACGCGGTGGCGGCGGCCGGCTGCCGGCGCTGGCGCTGTGCCTGCCGTTGCTGTGGCCGGCGCGGTCGCTGCCGGCCGATGGGGAGGTCGAACTGCTGGTGGTCGACACCGGGCAGGGCCTGGCGGTGCTGGTCCGCACCCGCGCGCATGCGCTGCTGTACGACGCGGGTCCGGCACTTCCGGGCGGGTTCGATGCAGGCGAGCGGGTGGTCGTGCCCGCGCTGCACGCACTGGGCATCCGGGCGCTGGATCGCGTGCTGCTCAGCCACGGTGACCTCGACCACGCCGGGGGCCTGCCCGCCGTTCGGCGGGCGCATCCCGGCGTGCCGCTGATGGCGCCTGCCGGCGCCCTCGCCGTGCCGGCGGCGGCGTGCCGGCGCGGCGAGGGCTGGCGCTGGGACGGCATCGACTTCCGGCTCCTGCATCCACCGGCCGGGCAGGGCGGGCGCGGCAATGCCGCCAGCTGCGTGCTGCGCATCGGTACCCCACACGGGGCAATCCTGCTGCCCGGCGATATCGGCCGCCGCGAGGAGGAGGCACTGCTGGCGCACGACGCACCCGGCCTGGCCGCCCGGGTCGTGGTGGCGCCGCATCACGGCAGCGCCGGATCGTCCACGCCCGCCTGGGTGGATGCGGTGGCACCGCAGCTGGCGCTGGTGTCGGCCGGGCATGGCAACCGGTTCGGTCATCCGCGGGCCGAGGTGGTGGCGCGCTGGCGGGCGCGGGGGGCCGAGGTACTGACCACCGCCGACAGCGGCGCGCTGCGGGTGTGGCTGGGCCGGGAGGGCCTGCACGTGCGTGAACAGCGGCTTTTCCAGCGTCGTTGGTGGGATGCCGCGGAGCGGGCACGGGCGACTGCTATCCTATCGACAGTCAAACAGGCGGCCGCAGGGCCAGAGGGTTGAAACGTGTGGGAACTGGTCAAGGCCGGTGGCTGGCCGATGGTGCCGCTGCTGCTGTTGGGCGTACTGGCTTTGGCGATCGTCCTGGAGCGTTTCTGGACGCTGCGTCGCAATGAGGTCCTGCCTCCGGGGCTGGGCCAGGAAGTGCGCAACTGGGCGGCCCGCGGCAAGCTTGATCCCGGTCACATCCAGTCCCTGCGGGCCAATTCACCGCTGGGCGCGCTGCTGGCTGCGGCGCTGGAAGCCCGCAACCGCCCGCGCGACCAGATCCGCGAGCGCATCGAAGATGCCGGCCGTCACCTGGTGCATCGCATGGAGCGCTTCCTGAACGCCCTGGGCACCATCGCCTCAGCCGGTCCGCTGCTCGGCCTGCTGGGCACGGTGGTCGGCATGATCCAGATGTTCCTGGGCATCCTCGACCACGGCGTGGGCGATGTGAACCAGCTGGCCGGTGGTATCGGCAAGGCGCTGGTATGCACGGCCACGGGCATGATCGTGGCGATCCCGGCACTGATGTTCCACCGCTACTTCAAGGGCCGCATCAACGGTTACGTGATCGAGATGGAGCAGGAAGCCAGCGCGCTGCTGGATGCGCTCGATGCGCGTCCCGGCGTGATGACCACCGCCGCCCGTCCGGCCGCCGCTGCGCCGGCCACGGGCACGCCCGTGACGGTCAAGGGCTGACGGATGCGTATCCGCAATGACCGGACCCAGGACGAGCCGCATATCGACCTGGTCCCGCTGATCGATGTGATCCTGGTCCTGATCATCTTCTTCGTGGTCACCACCACGTTCGATGCGCGCTCCACGCTGCAGGTGCAGCTGCCGACGGCCAGCCAGCAGAACAGCGCCGAGCCGCCGCGTGCGCTGAGCGTGCTGGTGAATGCCGAAGGTCGCTATTTCATCAACGACCAGGAAGTGCTGCGTACCGACGTCGAGTCGGTCAAGCAGACCATCGCGTCGGTCGCCGGCACCGATCGCGAGCAGACGGTGCTGCTGCGCGCCGATGCCCGTACTCCCTACCAGGCGGTCGTGACCGCACAGGATGCGCTGGGCCAGCTCGGCTTCCGGCGCATCGCCATCGCAACGGCCCCCGAGGTGCGTCCATGAGCAACAAACACGCGCCGGTCTGGCCGATCTACAAACGCCTGCTGGGCTACACGCGCGCCTACTGGGTGTTCATGGTCGCCGCCGTCATCGGCATGGTGGTCGAAGCCCTGGCCGGCTATCACTTCAGCAAATTGATGGAACCGCTGGTCAACCGCGGCTTCGTCAATCCCGAGCCGCGCATGGCGGTGATTCTGCCCCTCACCATCCTGGGGCTGTTCGTGGCGCGCAGCGCGGCCACCTTCGTCAGCGACTATGCCCTGGCACGCACCGGCCGCAGCGTGGTGCGCGACCTGCGCGAGCAGGTGCTGGAGAAGTACCTGCACCTGCCGTCGTCGCATTTCGATGCCGAGTCCACGCCGGTGATGGTCAGCCGCCTGAACTTCGATACCGAGCAGGTCACCCAGGCCAGCGCCGACGCGCTCAAGACCCTGGTGGCCGACACGCTGACCATCATCGCGATGCTGGTGGTGATGCTGCAGATGAGCGTCAAGGTGACCGTGGCGATGCTGGTGGTGGTGCCGCTGATCGGCGTGATCGTCTCGTTCGTGGGCAAGCGCTACCGGCGCATCAGCCGCGGCATCCAGGACGGCATGGGAACGATGGCGCAGACGGCCGAGCAGTCGCTGTCCGCGCAGCAGGAAGTGAAGGTGCACGGCACCCAGGCGCATGAGATTTCGCGCTATGCACGCCTGGCCAACCGCATGCTGGGCCTGAACATGAAGGTGGAAACCACGCGCGCGGCAGCGTCCAGCGTGGTCCAGTTCCTGGCCGCGCTGGCGTTGGCGGTGATCGTGTGGGTGTCCACCCGCGAAGCGCTGGCCGGGCGCCTGAACGCAGGGCAGTTCATGGGCCTGATGATCTCCATGACCGCGATCATTCCCTCGCTGCGTCGCCTGACCAGCGTGCAGTCGTCGATCGCGCGCGGCGTGTCGGCCGCAGAACGCCTGTTCTCCATCCTGGACATGCCGGTCGAGCGCGATCAGGGGCTGACGCGCATCGGTCGCGTCAAGGGCGAGCTGTCGTTCGAGCACGTGATGCTGCGGTATCGCGAAGACACCGGCATTGCGCTGGACGACATCAGCTTCGTCGCCCGGCCGGGCACGGTGACCGCGATCGTGGGCCGTTCCGGCAGCGGCAAGACCAGCCTGATCCGGCTGGTGCCGCGCTTCTATGAACCCAGCGGCGGGCGCATCACCCTCGATGGCGTGGCGCTGGACGACTATCCGCTGGCCGATCTGCGCCGCCAGGTGGCGATGGTCGGGCAGAAGGTCATGCTGTTCGACGATACGGTGGGCGCCAACATCGCCTACGGCATGGACGCCAGCGAAGCGCAGATCCGCGCCGCCGCCGAAGCCGCCAACGCGTGGGAGTTCATCGAACGGATGCCGCAGCAGCTGCAGACGCCGGTCGGCGAGAACGGCGCGCTGCTGTCCGGTGGCCAGCGCCAGCGTCTGGCCATCGCGCGCGCGATCCTGCGTGATGCGCCGATCCTGATCCTCGACGAGGCGACCGCGGCACTGGACAACGAATCCGAGCGGCTGGTGCAGGATGCACTGCAGCGCCTGATGCCCGAGCGCACCACGCTGGTGATCGCCCATCGCCTGTCCACCATCGAGCACGCCGACCAGGTGCTGGTGATGGACCACGGCCGCATCGTCGAACGCGGTACCCACGAAGAACTGCTGGCGCTGGGCGGCCTGTACGAACACCTGCACAAGATGCAGTTCCGCGAAAGGCAGCCCTGATGGCCGGCAAGGGAACCCAGACTCCGTCGTACTGGTATGACGGCAGTCCGGTGCCGTTGCCGGCGCGCCTGCTGGCGCCCCTGTACGGCGGCGCCATCGCGCTGCGGCGGCTGCTCTACCGGCGCCGCTGGTTGAAGCGACACAGTCTGCCGGTACCGGTGATCGTGGTGGGCAACGTCACTGCCGGCGGCACCGGCAAGACGCCGCTGACCATCGTGCTGGTCAACCGCCTGCGCGAGGCCGGGTGGAAGCCCGGCGTCGCCAGCCGTGGGTATGGCCGCGACGAGGCGGGCACGCCGCGCTGGGTGGAGGCGGCAACCTCCACTGCGTTGGGCGGTGACGAACCGGTGCTGATTGCCTGGAAGACCGGCGTGCCGGTACGCGTGGATGCCGACCGCGTGGCCGCCGGCCGCGCACTGGTCGAGGCGGGCTGCGACATCATCGTCTGCGACGATGGCCTGCAGCACTACCGGCTGGCCCGCGACATCGAGATCGAAGTGGTCGATGCCCAGCGCCGCTACGGCAACGGGCGGCTGATTCCGGCCGGTCCGCTGCGCGAGCCCGCCAGCCGCGCGCGCGACTGCGACTTCCGCGTGGTCAACATGGGCCAGGCCAGCGATGGTGCAGACGCCTTGCCGGCCAGCGGTTTCGGCGAGTGGCCGATGCAGCTGCATATCGATAGCGCCCAGCCGCTGCAGGGCGGGCGCGCACGTACCCTGGCGCACTTCAAGGGCCAGCGCGTGCATGCGGTGGCCGGTATCGCCCATCCGCAGCGGTTCTTCGACATGCTGCGCGCTCACGGTATCGGCGTGGTGCCGCACGCATTTGCCGACCATCACGCCTACCAGGCGTCGGACCTGCGTTTCGGCAGCGAACTGCCGGTGCTGATGACCGAAAAGGACGCGGTGAAGTGCAAGGCCTTCGCCACGGAGTGGCACTTCGCCGTGCCGCTGGCGGCCGAGTTGCCGGCCGCCTTCTGGGTGAACCTGCTGGACCGGCTGGACAAGCTCGGCAAGCGTTGACGGGCAGGGTGCCGGCTGCGGCACACTGTCCCCATCATTCCGCCGGTCACGCGCCGGCCGTCCCGCACCGCCGCTGCGCAGAGGTCTTTCATGAGTGCTCCCCTCGATTTCGTCGTCGCCATTCCCGCGCGCTTCGCGTCCACCCGTCTGCCCGGCAAGCCGCTGCGCCTGATTGGCGGCGAGCCGATGGTCCTGCGTGTGGCGCAACGCGCGCTGCTGGCCGGCGCGCGCGAGGTGTGGGTCGCCACCGACGATGAGCGCATCGCCGCCGCGCTGGCGGGTCTGGACGGGGTGCGCGTGGCGATGACCGCAGCCGACCATGTGTCGGGCACCGACCGCCTGGCCGAATGCGCGCTCAAGGCCGGTTGGGCCGACGACACCGTGGTGGTCAACCTGCAGGGTGACGAGCCCTTTGCGCCCGCCGACGGCATCCGCGCCGTGGCCGAGGCACTGGTCTACAGTGGTGCGGTGATGTCCACCCTGGCGACCCCGATCGAGGACGCCGACACCCTGTTCGATCCGAACGTGGTCAAGGTGGTGCGCCGCGAGAACCTGGACGCGCTGTATTTCAGCCGCGCACCGATTCCGTGGCATCGCGATGCCTTCGCGCAGTCGCGCCAGACCCTCTCCGGGTCGCACTGGCTGCGCCATATCGGCATCTACGGCTACCGCGCCGGCTTCCTGCGCCAGTTTGCCGCCCTGCCGCCGGGCGCGCTGGAGCAGCTGGAATCGCTCGAACAGCTGCGCGTGCTGGAGGCCGGCCACCGGCTGACCGTCGCGCTGTCGCCGGCTGTGTTCCCGCCCGGCATCGATACGCCCGAGGACCTGGTCCGCGCGGAGGCGTGGTGGAGCGCGCAGGCGTGAAGCTGCTGGTGGTGTGCCTGGGCAACATCTGTCGCTCGCCGATGGCCGAGGGCGCGTTGCGCGCGCGTCTGGCGGCGTCGCCGCTGGCGGGCCGGGTCAGCGTGGAGTCGGCCGGCACCGGCGACTGGCACGTCGGCGAGCCACCGGACCGGCGCGCCATCGCCTGCGCCGCGCGGCATGGCGTGGATATCGCCGGCCTGCGCGCGCGCCAGCTGCAGCGCGTGGATTTCGACCGCTTCGATCACGTCTTCTGCGCCGATGCCAACAACCTGCGCGATGCCGCGCGGCTGGCCAGCGCGGCCGGGCAGGCACGCCTGTCGCTGTGGCTGCCGTGGGCCGGGATCGACACCCCGGCCTCGATCCCGGATCCGTACACCGGGGGCGAGGATCATTTCGAGCAGGTCTGGGCCCTGGTGGACGCGGCGGCCCAGGCGACCGTGGCACGACTGTTGCATGACGCCGACTCCGGCATAATCGGGGCATGAACGTCCAGCCCGTCCAGGATCTCCCCGAGTTCGCCACCTGGCTCAACGCCGCCCCGACGACCCTCGCTGAACTGCAGGGCCGGCCCGTGGTGCTTGCCTTCGTCAACGCCGCCTCGGTGTGGTGCGCGCAGCGCCTGACCGAACTGGCGCTGTGGCAGTCGCGCAATCCCGGCAAAGTGCAGCTGCTGGTGCTGCAGGTGCCGCGCTTCGACTGCGAACGCGACCCGGCGCAGTCGCTCAAGCTGCTGCGGCGGCAAGGGCTGACCGCGCCGGCGCTGCTGGATGCGGACTGGGACGGCTGGCGGCGCTTCAACGTCACCGCCTGGCCCACGCTGGTGCTGCTGGATGCCCAGGGCCGCGAGCGCGAGCGCCTGGTCGGCCTTGGCGGTGAGCTGGAGCGCACCCTCAACGGGCTGTGCGAAGGCGCGACACGACCGCTCGACGACGAGCTCAACGTGCGCCGCGAGCTGCATCCCGAGCCCCGCCTGCCGCTGAGTTTCCCCACCGGGCTGGCGGTGACCACCGAACGCCTGTACATCGCCGACACCGGCCACCATCGCGTGCTCGAGTGCAGCCACGGGGGGCGCGTGCTGCGCCAGTTCGGTCTGGGCACCGCCGATTTCATGGACGGTGGCCCGGGCGAAGCCGCTTTCAACCGGCCGCAGGGGCTCGCGCTGGAGCGCGAGTGGCTGTACGTGGCCGACACCGGCAACCATGCCCTGCGCCGCATCCATCTGATTTCCGGCCAGGTCGACACGCTGTGCGGCACGGGCCGTCCCGGTGAGCCGATCGAAGGGCCGGTCGCCGATCCGCGCCGCAGCCCGCTGAACCATCCGCTGGGCCTGGCGGTGGCCGACAACCAGATCCACATCGGCATGGCCGGCGACAACCGCATCTGGAGCTATCACCTGGGCCAGCGCGCGCTGAAGTGGCGTGCCGGTTCGGGGGCCATCGAAGAGCGCGATGGCGGTGGTCACATGGCCGCGTTCGCGCAACCGACCTCGCTGGCGGCGGTGCAGCAGGCACTGTATGTATGCGATGCGCTGGGCTCGTCGATCCGCGCGATGCAGCTGCGCGGCGATCTGGTGCAGACCCTGGTCGGGCAGGGCATGTGGTCGTTCGGCGACGAAGACGGCCCGCGCGCCACTGCGCGCCTGCAGTACCCGCAGGCGATCGCGCTGAGCCCGGATGCGCCGCTGCTGTGGATCGCCGATACCGGCAACGGCCGCCTGCGCACGCTGCGCCTGGGCGGCGGCGAACTGAGCACGCTGGAACTGCCGCGCCGCCTGCACGGCCCGGCCGGCCTGGCCCTCGGCGGCGGGGCGGTATGGATCGCCGAGACCGACGCGCATGCCGTGCTGCGGTTCGATCCGGTCAGCGGCGTTCTGAGCGACGTCCCGATCAGCGAATGACTGTTTCCTCCGCCCCCGCCTTCGACGGCAAGGCATTCGCGGCCCACCTGAGCACCGCCCCCGGCGTGTACCGCATGTATGCCGCCGACGACACGCTGCTGTACGTCGGCAAGGCGCGCGCGCTGCGCAACCGCGTCGGCAGTTATTTCAACGGCACGCCCAAGTCCACGCGGATCATGTCGATGCTGTCGCAGGTTGCGCGCATGGACGTGACCGTGACGCGCTCGGAGGCCGAAGCGCTGTTGCTGGAAAACCAGCTGATCAAGTCGCTGTCGCCGCGCTACAACGTGTCCCTGCGCGACGACAAGACCTACCCGCACGTGCTGCTGACCCGCGAGGACTGGCCGCGCATCGCGCTGCACCGGGGGCCGCGCGCGGTCCCCGGGCGCTACTACGGCCCGTACCCCGGCGTGACCGCCGTCCGCGACACGCTCAACCTGATGCACAAGCTGTTCAAGCTGCGCAGCTGCGAAGACAGCGTGTTCCGCAACCGCTCGCGCCCCTGCCTGCAGTACCAGATCGGTCGCTGCAGCGCGCCGTGCGTGGACCTGGTGGCCGCCGACGACTACGCCGAGTCGGTGCGCCGCGCGTCGATGTTCCTGGACGGCAAGAGCGACGAGCTCGCACGCGAACTGGGCACGCAGATGCAGGCCGCCAGCGAGGCACTGGAGTTCGAGCAGGCCGCGCGCCTGCGCGATCTCATCACCGCACTGCGCAGCATGCAGACCCGCCAGTACGTGGATGGCCGGGCCGCCGACCTGGACGTGCTGGCCTGCGCCACCCAGGGCGCCAATGCCTGCGTGATGCTGCTGGCCTTCCGTGACGGCCGCAACCTGGGCACGCGGCCGTTCTACCCGCGTACCAACGGCGAGGAAAGCGCCGACGAGGTGCTGGGCGCATTCGTCTCGCAGTACTACGCCGAGCATTCGCCGCCGCGCGAGATCCTGCTCGACCGCGAAATCCCCGATGCCAGCCTGATCGAATCGGCGCTGTCGGCCTCGGCCGAGCACAAGGTCCAGCTGCGCTGGAACGTGCGCGGCGAGCGTGCCGGCTATGTCGAACTGGCCAGCCGCAACGCGCAGATCACCCTGGTCAGCGAGCTCACCAGCCGCAGCGCCCAGCATGCGCGCAGCGAAGACCTGCGGCAGATGCTGGGCCTGGCCGAGCCGGTCAAGCGGGTGGAGTGCTTCGACATCAGCCACACGATGGGCGAGGCCACGGTGGCCTCCTGCGTGGTGTTCGATGCCAGCGGCCCGGTGCGCAGCCAGTACCGCCGCTTCAACATCAGTGGCATCGAGCCGGGCGACGATTACGCCGCGATGCGCCAGGCCATCGACCGCCGCTTCCGCCGTGCGGTGGAGGAGGATGGCGTGCTCCCGGACCTGCTGCTGATCGACGGTGGCGCAGGCCAGTTGGGCCAGGCCCAGGCCGCCCTGGCTGATCTGGGTGTGGAGGGGGTGATGCTGGTGGGCGTGGCCAAGGGCGTGGAGCGCAGGGCAGGGCACGAGGCACTGGTGCTGCCGGATGGCCGCGAGCTGCGTCCGGGCGCGGCGTCGCCGGCCCTCCAGTTCATCCAGCAGGTGCGCGATGAAGCCCACCGCTTCGCCATTACCGGCCACCGTGGCCGCCGCCAGAAGGCGCGGATGACCAGCAAGCTGGAGGATATCGCGGGTATCGGCCCGCGCCGCCGCGCGAGTCTGCTCAAGCATTTCGGGGGCCTGGTTGGCCTCAAAGCGGCCGGCGAGGCGGAAATCGCCAACGTGGAGGGCATCAATGACGCCCTCGCTGCACGCATCTACGCTAACCTTCATGGACTGCCCACGCCCGACGCGGCGGGCGAGTAGAGAGACGCAATGAAGTTGACCCTCCCCACCTGGCTGACGCTGCTGCGGATCGTGATGATCCCGGTGCTGGTGCTGGTGTTCTACCTTCCCTACAAGTGGACCAATTTCGCCTCTGCGGCGATCTTCGGCCTGGCCGCATTGACCGATTGGCTGGACGGCTGGATCGCGCGCCGCTACGACCTGGCCTCGGCGTTCGGCGCCTTCCTCGACCCGGTCGCGGACAAACTGATGGTGGCCGTGGCGCTGTTCCTGATCGTGCAGGGCCATCCCACGCCGTGGATGGCGTTCTGGGCCGCTGTGATCGTCGGCCGTGAAATCGCCGTGTCGGCGCTGCGCGAGTGGATGGCCGAGATCGGCCAGCGTGCCAAGGTGCGCGTCGCCCTGATCGGCAAGATCAAAACCACCGCGCAGATGGTCGCGTTGCTGTGCCTGCTGTACTCGGTGGCACCGCACACGCCGATGCACGAGATCTGGATGGGCGAGGTCGTGTTCCACATCGGCGACTGGACGCTGGCGATTGCCGCCGTGCTGACCCTGTTCTCGGGCCTGCAGTACCTGCACGCGGCCTGGCCGAGCCTGCGTGAAGACGAGCGCGCCGCGCGTGAAAGCGCCAAGGCGAAAAAGAATGGCTGAGGGCTGTTGACAGCACCGCGTTTGGCTGTAGAATTTCGCCTCCCAAGCGGGAATAGCTCAGTTGGTAGAGCGCAACCTTGCCAAGGTTGAGGTCGCGAGTTCGAGTCTCGTTTCCCGCTCCAGATACCGGTTTTCAAGGCAGTTCATCGCGTTGAAGCCCAACAGAAAAAGCGACCGGAAGGTCGCTTTTTCTGTTTCTGCGGTCAACACACGCGTGTCAGGGCGGCACGGGCGATGCACTGCCGCCGCAATCATCCTCCACCACCAGTCGCTCCTCACGGATGCCCACGCAGCGCTGGACGAGCGTGTCCTCCTGCAGGGCCGCAAAGCGCACCAGCCACGGCGCGGGCAGCGGGTGGAAGGCGGCGGCAGGTCCGTCGGCCAGATCAACCGCCAGGTCGATCGAATCCAGGCAGCTCTGCAGCACCATGAAATCGAGCTGGACCAGTGCGCCGTTGCGCACTCCAAGCAGCAGAAGACCGTCTTCCTGCCCTGCGCCGCAGTAGCCCATCGGGGCACCGGGGCGCGATGCGGCGCTGATGAACAACAGCAGGCTGCTGTCCGCGTCCGTTGCGGCCGCGTGGCGGCCCAGTGCCATCACGGTGTCCGATCGGGACAGCGCGTCGCGCAGCGTCGGGTTCACCCGCAGATCGGTCGTGCCGGCAGCGGACAGCAGCTGCGCACTGCCGGTGGCGCTGTCGATGCGCAGGCGTGCACGGCTGCCATCCGCCAGCGCTACGGTGAGGGACGGCGGTGCCGCCAGGGCTGGGAACGCGGCGGCGATGCACACGCCGAGGAGTCCGGTGAGAAGGCGCTTCATGGCGCGGATTGTCACACGGGGTCATGCGGCACGCGCGCCGACGTGTCGCTTCATACCCGCTTCACCGGTACTTCATGGCCTCTCCCCGGGCGATCGCGATCCTGCGCATCCTACGAGCGCAGGACGACATACCGATGGAGACCGCTTCTTCCGCCGCCGACTACGATCTGGTCGTGGTGGGGGCCAGCTTTGCCGGCGCCGCGTGCGCGCTGGCGGCGGCGCAGTACGGCCTGCGTGTGTGCGTGCTCGAGCGCAAGGCCGATCCCGGCGCGCGCCTGCACACCACCGGCATTATCGTGAAGGAGGCGATCGAGCAGACCTGGCTGCGGCGCGTGCCCGAGGCGCTTCTGCAGCGGGTGGAGCGGGTGCGGCTGTATGCGCCCAACCTGCGTAGCGTGCTGCTGGCCGCGCCGGGCTACTACTTCATGACCACCGACACCCCGAACCTGCTGCGCTGGCTTGCGGGCGAGCTGCGCGCCAGTGGGGTGGACCTGCGCCTGGCGCAGTCCTTCACCCAGGCGCGGCGCGATGGCGCTGGCTGGCAGGTGGACGGCGTGGGACGCAGCCGCTATCTGGTGGGCGCCGATGGCGCCACCTCGCGCGTGGCGCAACGGACTGGGCTCGGCAGGGTGCGGGACACGCTCTACGGCGTGGAGCACGAGTTTGCCGGCATGCAGTTGCCCGAGGCCGGCGCGCTGCACTGCTTCGCCAGCCGGCGCTTCGCGCCCGGCTACATCGGCTGGGTCGCACAGAATCCGACCGGCGTGCAGGTTGGGCTGGCGCTGCGCCATGATCCCGCCCGCGCCCGGCAGCCGGACCTGGACGGCTTCCTGGCGCACGTCCGCGACGTGGTCGGCCTGCCCGCCAGCGCCCGGCCCAGCGCCACCCGCGCAGGACTGGTGCCCTGCGGGGTGCCGGATGGCCCGATCGCCGCGCCCGGCGTGATGCTCACCGGCGACGCCGCCGGCATCGTCTCGCCGCTCTCGGCCGGGGGCATCCATTCCTCGTGGCGGCACGGCTGGACCGTAGGCGATGCGATCGCGCTGCATCTGCGCGGGCAGGGGCCGGTGCCGGAAATGGTGGCGGCGCGTGCGGCGCCTCGGTTCCGCGCCAAACGGGTTCTGCGCTGGGCAATGGATCACCTGCAGATGGACTGGCCGCTCAATCTGGCCCTGCAGTCGGGCGCGATGCGGAGGGTGGCCGAACAGGTGTATTTCCATCGGCGCGGGATGCGCGTGTAGGCGCGGCACACCGCGTGGCACGATCGTGCCACGTCGGCTGAACAAGCATGTTGACGGCGTGAAGGAATCCCGACACAATAGCGCTCCTTCGACGCAGGTCGAGGGGCCGACAGCCTCCAGCACCTCCGGGTGCGATGCAGTCGGGGCAGGCGAAAGTCTGCGGGAATAGCTCAGTTGGTAGAGCGCAACCTTGCCAAGGTTGAGGTCGCGAGTTCGAGTCTCGTTTCCCGCTCCATATTTCGACAGGGCCCCCCAGGGGCCTTGTTTTTCTCCGCGGTGGCACGCGGGCATCCCATGCGACGCAGTCGCGGCGGATGTGAAATAAAGTGTGAAAAAGCTGGTGTGTTACGCGCGGTTTCGGTAACATACACGCTTGATTTTGCGGGAATAGCTCAGTTGGTAGAGCGCAACCTTGCCAAGGTTGAGGTCGCGAGTTCGAGTCTCGTTTCCCGCTCCAAATCCTGACCAGGCCCCGTTCTCGGGGTCTTGTCATATAGGGTCACCGGCCTGGTGGCAGAGTGGTCATGCAGCGGACTGCAAATCCGCGTACGCCGGTTCAATTCCGACCCAGGCCTCCATCTTGAATCAAACAGAAAGCCCGCCGAAAGCGGGCTTTTTGTTGTTTGCGTGATGTGCCGCGCGGGTGGTCGTGCAGCGCTTTGCCGATCCTGTCGGTATGAACGCTTCAGGCATTGCCTGCTTCCCGTGGCGGGAATCGTGCCAGCATGATGCTCTGCTTCAACCTGGATGTGCCCGATGCCCCTGCGTGCGATCGCCTATGTCAGTGAGGCGCGTTCCGGCCTCTCCACCACCGCGCTGGAGACCCTGGTCGAGGATGCCACCCGCTTCAATGGCGTGGCCGGCGTCACCGGCGTGCTGCTCTACGACGGCGGGCGTTTCCTGCAGTACTTCGAAGGGCCCGATGATGGGGTGTCGGCGGTGTACGAACGCGTCCTGCAGGCGCGCAGCCATGAACACCTGGTCGAACTGGCGCGCGGCCGCGTTTCCAGCCGTGCGTTCCCCTATTGGGGCATGCGTTGGCTTGGCGTCGAACCCGGCCTGATCCGGCAGTTGAGTGCCGGCGACTGGCTGGGCTTCGCGCACCACCTGCATCAGGGCCCTGCGGTGACCGCCGGCATGGGGTTGCTGGTGCAGGTCGTCGCACCGCACGTGCCGCCTGCGCTGCTGGACCAGCACGCGCGGTAGTTCACGCGCGGCGGCAGCCTGCCCGTAGATTCGTCCGTATCCGATGGAGTGCGCGCCCTCCCGGCGGTAGCGTATCCCCGTCGGCGCACCTTCCCATGCGCCGGCCTCCGGCGCGTATCCGACTCTCCCTGGTCGTTTCCCCTCTGCGCGTGACGCCCCGCTGGGCATCGTCGTGACCGGACCTTTTGGGTTGCCTGCCGTTGCCGTGTGCGGCGTACGGCCGCCCCGCTGACATATCGCTGTCAACGACCAGGGGAGATGATGGCCTCGGGCAGATGCATCAAGATGAATGGTTCAGGTGTCTTGATGCGGGGCCGGTCGCGGCGATTGACTTGGCGCAAAGACCGTGCAAGCTTGAGGTGAACCAGGGGTGAAGCGTTCGTCTACGTCGCAATCACGCGGGTTATCGACACCACGCAGGGCAAGTCCACCGGAGGTCGTATGCAATACGGCGCACATGGCTTGGCTGAGGGAGTGCGGACCGAGCTGGAAGCCAGTTATGTCAAACATGGCTGTGGCCCGGAATTCTGGACAACATACCAGCGGGTGCTCGACCGGCTGGTACCACAAGGCACCTCGCGCACGCGGGTGACCAACGAACTGGCCCTGATCATCGAACAGCTGGGTATCGTGCGTCGCGCGCAGATGGTGCCGCCGCGCAGCCCGGGGCGCCCGCGCGCACGTTGACCACCGGGCGGGGAGTCCGGGGCGCAGGGGAGATCACCACCATTGCCAGCCGATGCACAGCAGCGCCAGCAGGCAGGCGCTGGCGGCCAGCGTGCGCGGACGCCACCAGCGCCGCCGTTGCTGCTGGGCACGGCGCGGGCTTTCGTAACGGATCAGTCCCTGCGGGAACTGCCATGCCCGCATCTGCTGGTTGCAGGCGTCCACGCAGGCGCCGCAGGCGATGCAGTCGGCCTGCGGACCGGAGCGGATGTCCAGCCCCATCGGGCAGGCGCGCACGCATGCGGCGCAGTCCACGCAGTCGCCCAGCCGGTCGGCGCTGAAGTGCGGCATGGGGCCGGCGATGTCGGCATGCGCGGCGCGGAAGGCGTAGTCGCTGGCGCTGACCGGATCGAGCAGACCGCGGCCGCGCTCGACCACGCCGCCCTGTCCGGCCGGCCGCGGACCGCGCGGCTCACCGCGGCGTGCGTCGTAGTGCATGCGCGGGGTATCGACGTCGCAGAAGACGGCCTGCACCCGCGCGTAGGGACAGAGATAGCGGCACACCTGCTCACGCAGGAAGCCGGCATTGCCCCAGGTGGCGAGCGCATAGAACAGCACCCAGAAGCGTTCCCAGCTGCTCCATGCGGGCTGCCACAGCGTGGCGACCAGCGTATCGATGGGGGTGAAGAAGCCCACGAAGGTAATCCCGGTCCACAGTGCGACGACGGCCCACAGCAGGTGTCTGGCCGCCCGCGCGGCCGCCGGCCAGGGCACCGCGCGCGCGGTGATCCGGTCTATCCAGCCGAACAGGCGGCTCCACAGCGTCTGCGGGCAGACGTACCCGCACCATAGCCGGCCGCCGAGGTTGGTCAGCAGCACCAGGCCGGTCGCTGCCACCGCCAGCGCGCCCACGACCACCCAGGCGTCCTGCGGCCACAGGGTCATGCCGAACAGATCGAAGCGCCGGGCCGGCAGATCCAGCAGCAGCGCCTGGCTGCCGCGCCAGCGCAGCCAGGGCAGGGCGTAGAAGACCGCCAGCAGTGCCAGCGACAACAGCGGCCGCCAACGCGGCGGCGCGCGCCGGCGCTCCGTCCCGGCAGGCGCAGGCAACGGTGCAGTGTCCACCAGGTGCAGGGGAACCCGTCGCGGCATGTTCATCCCAGCGGCAGGTCGTCGTCGTCGCGCTGCGGCGGTCGCAGCAGGAACCCGGTCAGCGCGCTGGCGGCGGCCGTCACGGCCCAGAACATGAAGAAGCCGACTGTGTACCCCAGTTCGCGGCTGATCGCCTGCTGCGGGAAGCTGATCTCGCGCAGCCGCAGCGGGTCCACGAAGGCAAAGAAGACCAGGCTGGCCAGGCCCGCTGCGATGAAGCTGGGCCACAGCACGGCGCCCCATTGCTGGATCAGCCGTTGCCGGCGGGCGGGGTCGGG
Organism: Stenotrophomonas sp. GZD-301; assembly: GCF_049310345.1. NCBI lineage: Bacteria > Pseudomonadati > Pseudomonadota > Gammaproteobacteria > Lysobacterales > Lysobacteraceae > Stenotrophomonas > Stenotrophomonas sp. GZD-301. The sequence continues at coordinate 43,329 of NZ_JBMOWY010000044.1, forward strand.
CGAGTCGTGCGGATCGTACATTGCAGCCCCGGTCAGGAGAGAGGGGCAGGGCGCGTCTATACTTCGCGCCACCGGAGGCCGGGGACGCCGCTGCGCGCATCCTGCAGGTGCGTTCAGCCTAGGCGGGGCGGACGCCGGCGACATTGATCCTGATCAAGGCGCCCACCTGTCTCCACCCCGACTCTGCTCTCCATCCGTATCTGTTGACCACCCATGCCGGATCTGTCTGAAACCCCGTTGCCCGTTGCTGCGCCCGAGCTGTGCAGCGAAGCGGACGTCACCCGCCTGGTGCATGACTTCTACGCCCGCGTGCGCGCCGAGCCACGCCTGGCACCGGTGTTTGCCGCGCGCGTGGACGACTGGGACGGACACCTGGCCCAGCTGGTGGATTTCTGGTCGGCGATGCTGCGCGGCACGCGGCGGTTCAAGGGCGCGCCGATGCCCAAGCACATGGCCATGAAAGAACTGGACCGGGACCTGTTCGACCGCTGGCTGTGCCTGTTCCGGATTACCACGGCCGAGTGCGGCAATCCCGCGATGCAGCGCCTGGCCGACGATGTGGCCACGCGCATCGCCGATACGTTCTGGCGGCGCTTCCAGATGCTGCACTGGCCGAGCCTGCCGATGCTGGGGCAACCGCGCCTGGATTGATCTGGCGCAATGCGCGCCGGCCCGGTCCCGGGCACGCTGGCGGCATGGACACGATCACGCCTGCCGCTGCCGGCCTTGCCTGGGACTTCGACCCCGAACTGCTGCGTCGCCACGACCGGCCCGGCCCGCGCTACACCTCGTACCCGGCCGCGCCGCACTTCCACGACGGCTTCGACGCCGCCGCGCTGGAAGGGGCCATCGCGGCCAGCAACGTCACGGGGCGCGCACTGTCGCTGTACGTGCACGTGCCTTACTGCAGCAGCCCGTGCTTCTACTGCGGCTGCAACCGGGTGATCACCCGCGACCGCAGCAGGGGCGAGGCCTACGTCGCCCGGGTGCTGCGCGAAGCCGACCGCATCGCGCCGCTGTTCGACCCCGCGCGCGAGGTGATCCAGCTGCATCTGGGCGGCGGCACGCCCAACTTCCTCGATGCGGTCCAACTGCGCGCGCTGCTCGACGGTCTGCGCAGCCGTTTCCGTTTCAGCACGTCGGCTGCGCGCGATTTCTCAATCGAGCTCGACCCGCGCTTCATCACGCCGCCGGACATCGCCGTGCTCGCCGAGCTGGGGTTCAACCGGGCCAGCCTGGGCATCCAGGATTTCGACCCGCAGGTGCAGCAGGCCATCAACCGCGAGCAGGGCGTGGCACCGACGCTGGCGATCCTGCAGGCATGCCGCGCGCACGGGCTGCGCTCGGTCAATGTCGACCTGATCTACGGGCTGCCTCGGCAGACCCTGGCCGGCTTCGCGCAGACCCTGGAAACCGTGCTGCGCGAGCGCCCGGATCGTCTGGCCGTGTACGGCTATGCGCACCTGCCGCACCTGTTCAAGGCGCAGCGGCAGATCGCCGACGCCGACCTGCCGACGCCGGAGCAGAAGCTGGCGCTGCTGGGCCTGGCGGTGCAGCGGCTGGGGGCGGCCGGCTACCAGTACATCGGCATGGACCATTTCGCCTTGCCGGACGAGGATCTCTCCCGCGCGCAGCGCGCCGGCCAGCTGCACCGCAACTTCATGGGCTACACCACCCACGCCGATACCGACCTGGTCGGATTGGGCGCCAGCGCGATCAGCCACATCGGCCCGCACTACAGCCAGAACCCACGCGAGCTGCCTGCCTGGGAACAGGCGGTGGACGCCGGGCAGATACCGGTATGGCGCGGCCTGGCGCTGGATGCCGACGATGAACTGCGCGCCGAACTGATCGGCCAGTTGATGTGCCAGGGCGAGGTGGATGGACGTGCGCTGGCCGCGCGGCATGGGGTGGATTTTGACCACTATTTCGCCGACGGCCTGGCCGCGCTGGCAGCGCTGCAGGCGGACGGGCTGGCCGAGCACGCCCACGGCATCGTGCGCGCCACCGAACGCGGTCGCCCGCTGCTGCGGCTGCTGGCCATGTGTTTTGATCGGTACCTGGCCCAGCCCGGCCAGCCGGTGCGCTATTCGCGCGCGATCTGAACGGCGCGCATTCCAAATCCGGGCGCGATCAGGCACCCTATGGCCGCGGCCCGGATGGCGAAACTGGTAGACGCATCGGACTTAAAATCCGCCGGGGGCAACTCCATGCCGGTTCGATTCCGGCTCCGGGCACCAGCCACCGAAACTCCGTGCCCGGCACACCGGGCATCACCCAGCGATTTTGTCCGCTCCCCGACGCGGTGCTACAGGGGAGCGTCACAGCTCGGCCCCACGCCCAGCGCGTGCAGCGCGTGCGCGTATTTTTCCGTCAGGCGCTGCGCCATCGCATCGGGCAGGTACACCAGACGTGCCGGGTCGCGGTTGTCGGCGATGTCGGCCAGCTTGACCTTCAGGGCCAGTGGATTGGCGCGGATCGCCGCGTAATAGGCGTCGGCCGTGATGTCGTCGCGGCGGGTCAGGCACTGGACCGCCGCCACGATCGGCGCCGGAAAGCCGGCCACCTCATCGGCGAAGTCCGGGCAATCCTCCACGACATCGTGCAGCCACGCCACGGCTTCGGCATCCGGGTCGCCGTGGACCCGGGCGGCGACGCGGGCAACATGGCCGATATAGGGCCGTCCGGCCTTGTCGACCTGGTCGGCATGGGCACGACGGGCAAGCGCGGCGGCACGAAGCGCGATATCGATGACGCATTCTCCCTGTAAACCGGAACCCCATTATGCGCGGGGAACGGAATCGCGCAGCAGAACGCAAACTTTACGCAGCGCGTTCGCCGGCGCATTACGCTGCGCGACACACACCGTACGGGCAGGGAAACATGGAAAAGGCGACACGTGCAGGGATGGCACTGATGGTGATGATGTTGGCGTGGACAACCGCAGCAGATGCGCAGTCGCCACCGCCGGTCGTGGACATGGCACCGGTGGTGGTCTCCGGTGAGCAGCCCGGTCCCGGGCTGTGGAAAGTGTCGTCAAGCGACGGGCACACGCTGTGGATCCTGGGCACGGTCAGCCCATTGCCGGCCAAACTGGAGTGGCGGTCGGACGAGGTCGAGGCCGTCATCGCCGAAGCGCAGCAGATGTTGACCGCACCGGGCTGGACGCTGGACGCCGATATCGGTTTCTTCAAGGGCCTGACCCTGTTGCCGTCGGCGATGAAGGCCGCGCGCAGTCCGGACGGGCGACGCCTGCAGGAGGTGCTGCCGGCCGATCTGTACGCGCGCTGGGAGGTGCAGAAGAAGCGGTACATCGGGCGCGACGGTGGCATCGAGAAGGACCGTCCGCTGGTGGCGGCTGCCGAGCTGTACAGCGAGGCACTGAAGAAGGTGGGCCTCAAACAGCGCTCTGCGGTCTCGGAGGTGCTGGACAAGGCGGCCAAGGCGCACGGGCATAAACCGGTCGCGACGCAGGTGGTGATCCGCATCGAAGACCCGCGCCAGGCGCTCAAGGAAGTGCGCGCCAGCAGCCTGGATGACGTGGCATGTTTCGAGCGCACCCTTGACGTGGTGGAGAGCAAGTTGCCGCTCCTGGTCGAGCGCGCGAACGCGTGGTCGGTGGGCGATATCGAGGCGCTGCAGCAGATGGCCGTGCAGAGCCAGTACGGTGCGTGCGTGGACGCGGTGGCGCGCAGTGAGTTCGGCCGCCGCCGCGGCCTGACCGACCTGGACCGGCGCGCACAGGAGAAATGGCTGGGCCACGCGCGCGAGGCCCTGCAGCGCAACACCGTGACCTTTGCGGTGGTGCCGGTGTTTTCCCTGCTCGCCCCCGATGGCTATCTGGAAGACCTGCACCGGCTGGGTTACGCCGTGGAATCTCCCTGAGTCGCCGCGACGGTTTTCTGACGCGCCGCCCGGTCGCGGCGCGCGCAGCGGTCATCTATCAACGTGTAATTGTTCATGGCATAGTCAGGGAAACTCCTTCGGATACTCCTTCATGCCGCTGTGTGCGATTGCGTACGTAAGTGACGCTGTCGATGGGATTCAATCTTCCGATATAGATCAGATACTGGCGGCGGCCGGCAGCTTCAATAAGGTCGCCGGGGTGACCGGCGTGTTGATGTTCGACGGCCACCATTTTCTGCAGTATTTCGAAGGCCCGGACGACGGCGTCAATTCGGTTTATCAGCGCGTGCTCAATTCGCGCACGCACCGCAATCTGCGCCAGCTGTTGCATGCCCGCATCCCGGCCCGGAACTTTCCGCGCTGGACAATGGCGTCGGCGGCGATCGAACCGGAGGTGCTGGCGAGCATCGCCGATGGCGCATGGGCGGGGTTCGTGGTCGAGCCACCTGCGGCGGACGGACGCAGTGTCGGATTCACCCGCCTGCTGGAGCTGTGGACCGGGGTGCATGGCGAACTGGAACCTGCGGCGCTCACGCTGGGTTCGTAACACAATGATCACGGTTGAGTGTCTAAGCTTTGCCTACCAGCTGTGATCAGTCATGCGGGGTACCACCCTGGGGCTGTCTGAAAGGGTAGTAACCGCAGCTGGACCACTTTGCAGGCCGTCGTCCGTACTCTCCGCGGGCGGCGGCCATTGTTTTTTCAGGGGCAGGGTAATTTTGTGGCGGACCGGCGCACGCGTTAGTCTTGCCGGCATTGCAAAGCCCCGGGCGTCGTGCCGCATGAAGTTCGTTGATTTCCTCCTGTCCCTGCCGATCGTCGCCGTCCGTCCGTCCAGGGGGATGGCGTGAGCGCGGTGGTCACGGCCGCCACGCACCCGGACATTGCGATCATTGGCCTGGGCTACGTCGGGCTGCCGTTGACGGTGGCATTCGGTCGGGTGCAGCCGACCTTGGGGTACGACATCGATGCGGGCCGGGTGGCCGAACTGCAGCGCGGCCACGACCGCACGCTGGAGATGGAGGCGGACGAACTGGCCTCGGCGGTCCACGCGCGCTACACCGACCGCCCCGATGCGCTGGCTGCCTGCAACGTCTATATCGTCACCGTGCCGACTCCCATCGACATGATGGAGCAGCCGGACCTGGAGCCGTTGCGCAGTGCGAGCATGCTCATTGCCGGCGTGCTCAAACGTGGCGATCTGGTGATCTACGAATCCACGGTGTACCCCGGCACGACCGAGGAAGTCTGCGTTCCACTGCTGGAGGCCGGCTCGGGGCTGGTGTTCAACCAGGACTTCTACTGCGGCTACAGCCCAGAGCGGATCAACCCGGGCGACCGTGAGCGTCGCCTGGCCGACATCCGCAAGATCACGTCCGGCTCCACGCCGGCCGTGGCGGCCGTGGTCGACGCTCTCTATGCACGCATCATCCGCGCCGGCACCTGGCCGGCACCGTCGATCCGGGTAGCCGAGGCGGCCAAAGTGATCGAGAACATCCAGCGCGACGTCAACATCGCGCTGGTCAACGAACTGGCGCTGATCTTCGACCGGCTCGGCATCGACACGCAGGACGTGCTCGATGCGGCCGGTACCAAATGGAACTTCCTGCCGTTCCGTCCTGGCCTGGTGGGCGGGCACTGCATCGGCGTGGACCCGTACTACCTGCTGCACAAATCCGCCAGCGTGGGGTACCACCCCGATCTCATCCACACCGCCCGTCAGGTCAACAACCGCGTCGGCGGGCATGTTGCGCAGCGGGTGCTGGCGTTGCTGGCCGGGCGCGGCAAGCTCCCGGCGCAATCGCGCGTGCTGGTGCTGGGGGTGACCTTCAAGGAGAACTGCCCGGACCTGCGCAACAGCCGTGCGCTGGAACTGGCGCAGGCCCTGCAGGCCAGCGGTGCCCAGGTGGAGGTGCACGATCCCTGGGTTGGGCCGGCGGTGCTGGCCGATGCCGGCGTGGACTGGATCGGTGCGCCGGTCGCGCATGGCTACGACGCGGTGGTGCTGGCGGTGGCGCATGCGCGTTTCCGCGCCTACAGCGCCGAGGAGATACGAGCGCTGCTGACACCCGGCGGCGTGGTGTATGACGTGAAGTCGGTGTGGCCGCGCGACGTGGTCGACGACCGGTTGTAGACTCGACGTTGCTTCTGCAATGAGGAACGCCATGCACCGGTATCTTGTCTACCTGCTCGCCATCCTGCTGTTTCCGGTCTGCCTGTGGCTGGCCGGTATCTGGCCCGCCTGGTACTGGGGCGTGGGCATCACTGCCGCCGTGGTGGTGCTGGGCACCTGGGACCTGCTGCAGAAGCGCAGCACGCTGCGCCGCAACTACCCGGTGATGGCGCACTTCCGCTACGGGCTGGAATCGATCGGCCCGGAGATCCGCCAGTACTTCGTTCAGAGCGACCTGGAAGATGTGCCGTTCTCGCGTCAGCAGCGTGCGCTGATCTACCAGCGGTCCAAGAACGAGATGGACGTGGTGCCGTTCGGCACGCTGCGCAGCACCTATGCGGTGGATTACGAGTGGATCAACCATTCGCTTGCGCCAACGTCGATCGGCCACCACGACTTCCGCATCCTGATCGGGCCCAACTGCGCCAAGCCGTACTCGGCCAGCGTGTTCAACATTTCGGCGATGAGCTTCGGCTCGCTGTCGGCCAATGCGATCCGCGCGCTCAACGAAGGCGCGCGGCGCGGCAGCTTCTACCATGACACCGGCGAAGGCTCGATCTCGCCGTATCACCGTGAAATGGGCGGCGATCTGGTCTGGGAGATCGGCTCGGGCTACTTCGGCTGCCGCGACGATGCCGGTGGTTTCAGCGAAGAGAAGTTCGTGGCCAACGCCAACCACGATCAGGTCAAGATGATCGAGATCAAGCTCTCGCAGGGCGCCAAGCCCGGCCACGGCGGTGTGCTGCCGGCAGCCAAGGTCAGCGAGGAGATCTCGATCACGCGCGGTGTGCCGATGGGCGTGGACTGCGTGTCGCCGTCCCGGCATTCGGCCTTCAACACGCCGGTGGAACTGCTGCAGTTCGTGGCGCGGCTGCGCGAGCTGTCTGGCGGCAAGCCCGTGGGGTTCAAGCTGGCCATCGGCCATCCGTGGGAATGGTTCGGCATCGCCAAGGCCATGCAGGAGACCGGCCTGCTGCCGGACTTCATCGTGGTCGATGGTGCCGAAGGCGGCACCGGCGCGGCACCGGCCGAGTTCATCGACCATGTCGGCGTACCGATGCACGAAGCGCTGCTGCTGGTGCACAACACCCTGGTCGGCCTGGACCTGCGCGATCGCATCCGGGTCGGTGCGGCCGGCAAGGTCACCAGCGCCTTCGAGATCGCACGCACCATCGCGCTGGGGGCGGACTGGTGCAATGCCGGGCGTGGCTTCATGTTCGCGCTGGGCTGCATCCAGTCGCTGAGCTGCCACAGCGACAAATGCCCGACCGGCATCGCGACCCAGAACCCGCATCGCTGGCGCCACCTGGACGCGGCCGACAAGGCGTCGCGGGTGCACAACTACCACGAGAACACCCTGCGCGCGCTGCGTGACCTGTTGTGCGCGGCGGGCCTGAACGATCCGTCCGAGCTGGGGCCGGAACACATCCTGCGTCGGGTATCGCCGGTGGAGATCCGCTCGCTGGCATCGCTGTACCGCTACCTCTCGCCCGGCGAGCTGCTGCGCCGGGTGCCGGACCACGCGGTGTTCCACGATTACTGGGCCGACGCGCGCAGCGATTCCTTCCAGCCGCCCGCGCGCATCCAGGCGCTGCGCTCCAGCAAGTCACGGTGAGGGATGCCTATGCACCTGCGTAGCGGCCGGCCCGACGAAGCCGACATCCTGTGGGCACTGCGCACGCGTTGCGTGCGCGAACTCTGCAGCGCGGCCTATCCACCCGAGGTGATCGCGCCGTGGGCGGCCTCGCCACCGCCGGCGCACTACCGCGCGCTGCTCGGGCAGGGCGGCTGCATCGTCGCCGAGGACGCGCAGGGCGCGCTGCTGGGCTACGGGGTGATCGACGTGGCCGGCAATGAAATCGATGCGTTGTTCGTTGATCCCGACCAGGGCGGGCGGGGCATCGGCAGGGCGTTGATGGACGCGATGGTGGCGTTGGGCGACCCGTCGCGCCCGCTGGTGTTGTCGGCCTCGCTCAACGCCGTGCCGTTCTACCGCAGTGCCGGTTTCCAGGCGCTGCGCGAAGAGGCCTACGCGCACCCGAGCGGGGTGGCGCTGGCCTCGGTGCGCATGCAGCGCGGGTAATGCCGGCCGGCTTTACCCCAGGTAGTCGATCACGCCGCGGCCGGCGCGCAGGCCGCTGGCGTAGCAGGCGGTCAGCAGGTAGCCGCCGGTAGGGGCTTCCCAGTCCAGCATCTCGCCGGCGCAGAAGGTGCCGGGCAGGTCGCGCAGCATCAACTGCGCGTCCAGCGCTTCCAGGCGGACGCCGCCTGCCGTGCTGATCACCTCGGCCAGCGGACGTGGGCGCAGGGGCGACAGCGGCAGGCGCTTGAGCGCCGCAGCGATCCGCTCGGGCGGCAACTGGCCTGCGTCCTTGCCCAGCACCTCGAACAGCAGCGCCGATTTGACCCCGCCCAGACCGAGCTGGCGGCGCAGGTATTCGCCGAAGCTGCGTCCCTGGCGTGGGCGCAGCAGCTTGTCCAGGACCTGCGCCTCGGTCTGGCCGGGCAGCAGGTCCAGGTGCAGCTGCACCTGCCCATCGCGGGCCAGGGTATCGCGCAGGTCGGCCGCCAGCGCATAGATCAGGCTGCCTTCGATGCCGTTGGCGGTGATCACGCACTCGCCCTGCAGGGAGCGCGGCTGGCCCTGCAGGTCGGTCCAGTGCGCCACCACCGGCTTCAACGGAGCACCGGCCTGGCGTTCGCTGAAGTACGCGGTCCAGTCCAGATCGAACCCGCAGTTGGCCGATTTCAGAGGGGCGATGTCGATGCCGCGCGCGGCCATCGGCGCCGTCCAGGCGCCGTCGGAACCCAGTTGGGGCCAGCTGCCGCCCCCCATCGCCAGCACCACGGCGTCGGCCGCCACGGTGTGCGTGCCTTCCGCCGTGTCGAAGCACAGGTCGCCGTTGGCATCCCAGCCGGTCCAGCGGTGCTGTACATGCAGGCGCACGCCCTGTTCCTTGAGCCGTCGCACCCAGCCCCGCAGCAGCGGGGCGGCCTTGCGGTCCACCGGGAAGACCCGGCCCGAGCTGCCCACGTAGGTCTCCACGCCGAAGCCCAGCGCCCAGGCGCGCAGCGCCTCGGCATCGAAGTCGGCGAGCCAGTCGCCGACCTCGGCCGCGCGCTCGCGGTAGCGCGATACGAACAGCGCGTGCGGATCGGAGTGGGTCAGGTTCAAGCCGCCCTTGCCGGCGATCAGGAACTTGCGTCCCGGCGAGCCTTTGGCTTCGTACACGTCCACCTGATGCCCTGCGGCACGCACGGTCTCGGCGGCCATCAGGCCTGCCGGCCCGCCACCGATGATCGCTACCCGTCGCGGGGCGCTGTGTTCAATGCTCATGCGCAACGATCAGCGTGCGGTGACGTCGAGCAGCTCGACATCGAACACCAGCGAGGAGCCCGGGGCGATCGGCCCCGCGCGGCGGGCGCCATAGCCGTACTCGGCGGGAATCATCAAGGTGCGCTTGCCGCCGACCTTCATGCCGGCAAAGCCTTCGTCCCAGCCTTTGATGACTTCGCCCTTGCCGAGCGTGAAGCTGAAGGGTTCGCCGCGATCGACCGAGCTGTCGAACTTTTCGCCGTGCTTGTCGGCGGTGCGTTCGTCGTAGATCCAGCCGGTGTAATGAACGCTGATGCGGCTGCCGGGCGTGGCCTCGGCACCGGTACCGGGCTGGGTGTCGATCTTCTGGAACTGCGCGATGCTGCCACCGGGCGGCGGCCCGGGCGGGGTGCAGCCAGCCAGCAGCGACAACATCAACGGAATGAGCAGGCGGCGCATGGCGGCTCCAGGTCAGGAAAACGGGACGCAAGGGTAGCGCATCGCCGGGCGGTATCATGGCGGCATGTCGAAACTGCTGCTCAACCTGCGCCATGTCGCGGACGATGAAATCCAGGACGTGACCGCCCTGCTGGACCAGGCGGGCATCGCCCACTACCGCACCGAACCCAGCCCGTGGGGAATCTCCTGGGGGGGCATCTGGATCCGCGACAACGAGGATCATCCGCGCGCCAAGGCCTTGATGGCCGAGTACCAGCAGGCGCGCGGGGAGCGGGTGCGCGCCGAGCGCCAGGCGGCCCTGCGCGATGGCAGCGCGGAGACGTTCGCGACCCTGGCTCGCCGGCGACCGCTGTTCGTCGTGGCGATGCTGCTGGGCATGGCGGCGGCGGCGGCCCTGGTGCTGCTGCCGTTCATGCTGCTGCGCGGCTGAACGCTTCGCGGCGCCACAGCGGGGGAGGGGGCGGTAAAATGGCGGCATGATCGCCAATACCGCCGCCTACCATTTCACTTCCATCGCCGACCCGGATGCGCTGTGCGCGACCCTGCTGGCGCGCGCTACCGCCGCGGATCTGCGTGGCACCGTGCTGGTCGCCGGGGAGGGCATCAACCTGTTCCTGGCTGGCCCGGAAGCCGGCATCGACACGTTCTACGCCGCGCTGCGCGACGACCCGCGCTTTGCCGACCTGCGGGTGAAGACCAGTTACAGCCAGATGCAGCCGTTTGCCCGGCTCAAGGCCAAGGTCAAGCCGGAGATCATCAGCTTCCGCATCGACGACGGCCAGCCGCTGGCCTATCCGCGCGCGCCGTCGGTGGACCCGGCCACGGTGCAGCGCTGGCTGCGGCAGGGGCATGACGACGCCGGCAAGCCGGTGGTGATGCTGGACACCCGCAACACCCAGGAGATCGAGTACGGCACCTTCCAGGACGCGCTGGTGCTGCCGATCACCAAATTCACCGATCTGCCCGAAGCGCTGGCGCCCCACCGCGAGGCGCTGCGCGACAGCACCGTGGTGAGCTTCTGCACCGGCGGCATCCGCTGCGAAAAGGCGGCGCTGTGGATGCGCAACGACGGCATGGACAACGTGCTGCAGCTCGACGGCGGCATCCTGGGGTACTTCGAGGCCGTGGGCGGGGAAGGCTATGACGGCCGCTGTTTCGTGTTCGATGAACGGGTGGCGCTGGACGCGGACCTGGCCCCGCTGGTCGATACGCCCGCCGTTTAACCGCTGAACGCGAAAATCAGCGTCCCGCTGCCGGGCATGGCGGCGCCGGGAATCGGCCCCATCTGAAGGGGATACCCTTTGATGGAACGCGTCCATGCACCTGTCGATTCTTGATCTGGCCCCGGTCTGCGAAGGCAGCGATACCACGCAGGCCTTCGCCAACATGCTGGACCTGGCCCAGCACGCCGAGGGCTGGGGCTACCACCGCTACTGGCTGGCCGAGCACCACAACATGCCCGGCATCGCCAGCGCCGCCACCGCCGTCCTGATCGGCCACGTCGCCGGCGGCACCCGGCGCATCCGCGTGGGCGCCGGCGGCATCATGCTGCCCAACCATTCGCCGCTGCAGGTGGCCGAGCAGTTCGGCACGCTGGCCTCGCTGTACCCGGACCGCATCGACCTCGGCCTGGGCCGCGCCCCGGGGACCGACCAGCCGACCGCCCGCGCACTGCGCCGCTACTTCGACAGCGCCGACCAGTTCCCGCAGGACGTGCGCGAGCTGCTCCACTACTTCCAGCCGGCCCAGCCCGGCCAAGCGGTGCGTGCGGTCCCCGGCGCAGGCATCCCCGTGCCGGTGTGGCTGCTCGGGTCCAGTCTGTTCAGTGCACGCCTGGCGGCGGCGATGGGGCTGCCGTTCGCCTTCGCCTCGCATTTCGCCCCGGATGCGATGGACGAAGCGCTGGCGGTGTACCGCCGCGAGTTCCGCCGTTCCGAGCACCTCGATGCGCCCTACGCAGTGCTGGGCCTGAACGTGGTGGCCGCCGATTCGGAGGCCGAGGCAAAGCGTCTGTTCACCACCCAGCAGCAGAGCTTCGTCAACCTGCGTCGTGGCAAGCCGGGCCTGATTCCGCCGCCGATCGACGACATCGAGGCCTTCTGGCAGCCGCACGAAAAGCTCGGCGTGGAAAACGCGCTGGCCTGCGCGGTGGTGGGTGACCTGGGCCAGGTGCGCGAGGGCATGGCGGCCTTCGTGGCGCGGCACAAGCCGGACGAACTGCTGCTCACCGCCAACATCTACGACCATGCCGCGCGCAAGCGTTCGTTCGGGTTGGCGATGCAGGCGCACCGCGACGGCACCGCTACGTCGTAAGGCATGCATCCGCGAAGGCGGCGTGACCAGTCGGTTCACGCCGCCGTAGCCGGCGATCCGGTGTGATGGACTTCCTTTTGCAGGAGTCCTCCCATGCCAGAACACGACCGCCAACAGCACATCCGGCAGCTGGCCGAGATGATCCGCGGCATCGACATCGCCATGTTCACCACCGTCGGTGTCGACGGCCGCCTGTACAGCCGTCCGCTGGGTACCCAGGAAGTCGAGTTCGACGGCGACCTGTGGTTCGCCACTGCGGCCGACAGCCCGAAGGTCGCCGAGATCGCGCTGAATCCGCGGGTCAACGTGGCGTACGCCTCGACCTCGGGCAACACCTATGTGTCGGTGGCCGGCACCGCGCGGGTGATCGATGACCGCGCCAAGGCAGAGGAACTGTGGTCGCCGGCGATGAAGCTGTTCTTCCCCGGCGGTCCGGACGACCCGAACCTGCGCCTGATCCACGTCAGCGCCGAATCGGCAGAATACTGGGATGGCCCCGGCGGCCTGTTGGGCAGCGCCCTGAGTTTCGTGTTGTCGGCAATGAACGACGAGCCGGGCGCGTTGTCCGACAATGGCGTGGTCGATCTGCGCTGAGTGTGGGGCCCGGCCGCTGGCCGGGACACCCTAGAACCACTTGTGGAACAGCTCCACCGTATAGCTCACCAGATGGCCCGAGCTGAAGCCGAAGAACAGCACGGCGGCTACCGCGCCGATCCAGTTGGCCAGCATCAGCGCGCCATCGCGCTCGAGCAGGGCCAGGGCGAACAGCAGCAGCTGGAAGCCGAACAGGTAGTTGGTGAACGGGATCGGCAGCGACAGCAGCACCCCCACCAGGATCAGCAGCAGGCCGGTGAAGGCATGGGCCGGCAGCGGCGACAGCAGACCCGGCAGGCGCGGCTTGAGCAGCCGGTCCAGGCGGCGCAGCGCGCCATCGATACGCGCCAGGAAGCGGTGCATGGTGCCGCGCTTGGGGCCGCGGTTGGCAATGAAGCCCGGCAGCCACGGCCGCCGCAGCCCGCACAGCATCTGCACCCCGATCAGCAGGATCAGCGGCCCGCTGACCGCCCCGCCGATGCCCGGGATCGGAATGAAGGCCGGCAGGATCGCCACGAACAGGAACACGCCGAACGCGCTCTGCTGCAGGTTCTGCAGGATCTGGCCCAGCCGCAGGCGCTCGTCCGGATCCCCGTGGTCGAACATCGCCAGCAGGGTGCGGATGCCCTCGTTGCGATACTCGGGCCGGTCCTGGTCCGGCGGGGTGGGATCAGCCGGTGAGTTCATCGGTCTCTTCTTCGGACAGCGTACGCAGCAGCAGCTTGTCCACGCGTGCGCCGTCGAGGTCGACGATCTCGATGCGCCAGCCGGCCCAGTCGAAGTACTCGCCCGCGTGCGGGATGCGCCCGAAGAAATGGATGCACATGCCGGCCAGGGTGTAGTAATCGCCGTCTTCGGCGTCGGGCAGTTCGGCATTGCCCATCAGCTCGCGCAGGTCCTCGATCGACAGTGATCCGTCCACCAGGTACGAGCCGTCCTCGCGGGTCACCACCAGGGCGTCCTCGTCCACGTTCTCCACCGACTGCAGCCGGCCGACCACCGCGCCCATCAGGTCGCTGATGGTGACCAGGCCCTGGATCTCGCCGTACTCGTCCACCACCAGCGCCATCGATTGCTGCTCCTCGCGGAAGATTTCCAGCAGCTTCATCGCATGGGTGGATTCGGAGACGTACAGCGGCTCGCGCAGGTTCTGGAACAGCGAGTGGTCGTCGCGCACCAGGCGCGTCACCAGACTCTTCACCTCGAGCACGCCGACGATGTCCTGGTCGTTGTCGCGGTAAACCGGGTAACGCGAGAACTCGTTCTCGCGCATGGTCGCGATGTTCTTCTCCGGCTCGGCCACGGTGTCCAGCCAGGCGATCCGGTTGCGCGGCGTCATCAGGCTGTCGGCAGTGCGGTCGCCCAGGCGCATCACCCGGTTCATCATGTCGCGCTCATGCGCGTCGATCACGCCGGCCTCGTGGCTCTCGGCCACCAGCATGCGGATCTCTTCTTCGGTCACGCTCGCGGCTTCGTCCTTGCCCAACCCCAGCAGGCGCAGCACCAGGCGGGTGGTGTGCGAAAGCAGCCAGACGAAGGGGAAGGCGATGCGGGCCAGGCCGCTCATGGGCAGCGCGACCAGTCCGGCGATGTCCTCCGAACGGGTGATGGCGAGGCGTTTGGGCACCAGTTCGCCGAAGATCAGCGTCAAAAATGTGATAAGGGCCACGGCGAGGGTCTTGCCGATCACCGCCGACCAGGGCTGCGGTTCGTTGAACAGGGGGAAGTTGGCCGACAGCGCCGGGAACAGGTCCTGCAGGTGCAGGGCAATGGCGCTGCCAATGGCGTCGCCGCCGTAAACACCCGTCAGGATGCCGATCAGGGTGATGCCGATCTGCACGGTGGAGAGGAAGCTTTCGGGCTTCTCGGACAGTTCCAGCGCGCGCTGGGCACGCTTGCTGGTGGTGGCCATCTGCTTGAGCCGGCTCTTGCGCGAGGTCATGACCGACATTTCGGACATGGCGAAGAAGCCATTGAGCAGGATCAGGGCCAGGACAATCAAAAGTTCAAACACGGGCGTCGTCCCCGGTTGGTGGCAGGGAGGGCGTGTTCAAGCGATGTCGGCTACCGGGGCGCGGGGGGGCGCAGCGGCGCGGAGGGGGATAAGGGTCGTCGTCCATAGAGTGCACCCGAAGGTGCCCGCGCATCTTAACAAAAGGCCGGGGCAGTGAGGCAAACAGAGTCGTTCAGGCAGGGCCACCCGGGCGTGAAGATCGGGGGGGAGTACCCGCAATGGACATCAAACCGTCATAATTCCGCCCGGTGCCGTCCTTCCTCGACGGCGAATAGGTTTCTCAATGTTCTCTCTGCAGACCATTTTCGGCTCCGGCAAACAGTTCTACACCCTGCTGGACGAGGCTGCGCAGGCCGCCCAGGACAGCGCCAAGGCGCTGCACGCGATGCTGCGCGCGGCCGATCGCCAGCCGGCGCTGGACGCCTTCAAGCTGGCCCGCCTGCGCGAGCGCGCCGCCTCGGACAAGATCAGCCAGGCGCTGGTGGACAGCTTCATGACCCCGATCGAGCGCGAGGACATCGAAGCGCTGGGTTCGGCGCTGTACAAGATCCCCAAGCAGATCGAGAAGTTCGCCGATCGCTACTCGCTGGCCACCACCCACCTGGAGCACATCGACTTCGCGCCGCGCGCGGCGATGCTTGAACAGGCCGCCAGCGTGGTCGTGGAAATGGTCAACGACCTGCGCCACATGAACCTGGACCGGATGACCGCGCTCAACGAGAAGCTGCGCTCGCTGGAGAACGAGGCCGACCGCCTGATGCTCGAGCTGTACCGCGACATCTATTCCGGCCGCCTGGACAACCTGCAGATGTTCCTGCTCAAGGAGTTCTTCGAGATCCTGGAAAAAGCCATCGACCGTTGCCGCGAGGCCGGTGTGGTGGCGTACCAGATCGTGCTGAAGAACAGCTGACGGACGCCACAGCATGCTGACCCTTGTCCTGGTGGTGATCCTGGCCGCGCTCGTCTTCGAGTTCATCAACGGCTTCCACGACACCGCCAACTCCATCGCCACCGTGGTGGCGACCAAAGTGCTCTCGCCCGGCTGGGCGGTGATGCTCGCGGCGTTCATGAACCTCATCGGCGCCCTGACCGGCACCGCCGTGGCGCTGACCATCGCCTCGGGCCTGCTCAACACCAACGTGGTCGATGTGACCCCGCAGGTGATCCTGTGCGCCCTGCTGGGCGGCATCATCTGGAACCTGATCACCTGGTGGAAGGGCCTGCCGTCGTCGTCCTCGCACGCGTTGATCGGCGGCCTGTGCGGTGCCGGCCTGGCCGCCGCCCACAACAACTGGGACGCTCTGATCTGGTCTGAACGGATCGGCACCTGGGCCCAGAACAAGGGCCTGCTGTGGAAGGTGTTCCTGCCGATGATCACCTCGCCGATCGCCGGCTTCCTGCTCGGCATCGTGGTGATGCTGCTGCTGTGGGCGATCATCGCGGGCATGGCCAAGGCCGGTGGCTGGCTCGGTCGCATGGCGCGTCCGCGCATCGTCAATGCCTTCTTCGGCAAGGCGCAGATCGTGTCGGCGGCCTACATGGGCTTCGCCCACGGCCACAACGATGCGCAGAAGACGATGGGCATCATCGCCATGACGCTGATCGGCGCCGAGGCGACCGGTGCGCTGAACGACCTGCCGTCCTGGCTGGCCTTCATGCACCCGGACGCGCACGCCGGCGACGGCATCGCGATGTGGATCGTGCTGACCTGTGCGGTGGTGATGGCCGCCGGTACCGCGT
Organism: Stenotrophomonas sp. GZD-301; assembly: GCF_049310345.1. Classification (NCBI taxonomy): domain Bacteria; kingdom Pseudomonadati; phylum Pseudomonadota; class Gammaproteobacteria; order Lysobacterales; family Lysobacteraceae; genus Stenotrophomonas; species Stenotrophomonas sp. GZD-301. The sequence continues at coordinate 59,844 of NZ_JBMOWY010000044.1, forward strand.
CGGGTGGCTGGAAGATCATCAAGACCCTGGGTCACAAGATGGTCAAGCTGCATCCGATCCACGGCTTCGCCGCGGAAACCAGCTCGGCCACCATCCTGACCCTGGCCGCGCATTTCGGCATGCCGGTGTCGACCACGCACAGCATTTCCACCGCGATCATGGGCGTGGGTTACGCCAAGAACCCGCGTTCGCTGCGTTTCGGCGTGATCGAGCGCATCGTCTGGGCCTGGATCCTGACCATCCCGGCGGCAGGCGGTTGTGCCTACCTGATCCTGAAACTGTTCGAACTGGCCGGCTGGGCGTAAGCGCTGGGCCCTGCCTGACTGGAAGAAAAAGCCCGCCAACCGGCGGGCTTTTTCGTGCGGGTCAGCCCGTGCGGTCGCGGGCCAGCAGACCGTACAGCGCCGAATCGGACAGTTCGCCTGCGATGCACCAGCGTTCGCGCAGCAGGCCCTCGCGCTGGAACCCGAGCCGCTCCAGCACCGTCGCCGATGAGGCGTTGCGCGGGTCGATTTCCGCTTCCAGCCGGCGCAGGCCGCGTTCGTCGAACAGATAGGACGCCAACCGCGCCAGCGCCTCGCGCATGTACCCCTTGCCCTGTGCGTGCGGCGCGAGGTTGTAGCCGATCTCGGCACGGCCGGAGTCCGCGTCGATGGCGAACACCACGCAGATGCCCAGCAGCGGCCCCTGCGCGCTGTCGCGGATGGCCAGTTTGAGCTGGACGCCGGTCACCATCGCCGCCAGGTCGTCGGCGATCTGCGCCTGTGCCTGGGCGATATCCGTCCACGGCGCATGGTTCCAGTAACGCATCACGTCGGGATCGGACTGGATCGCGAACAGGGCGGGGGCGTCGTCCGCGCGGATCGGGCTCAGTACCAGGCGGGCGCTGTCCAGGCGCAGGGTCGAATCGAAATGCATGCGGGCTCCACCCCACGAGGGACCGCCACGCTACCCGATTCCTTGGCGCGCAGGATGAAGGGGCGATGTCCGTGCCTGGCCCACAACGAAACAGCCCGCCGGAGGGCGGGCTGTTTCAGCGGGCGTGGTGTCGGATCAGGCGTCCAGCGAGGCCAGGTCGCCCTTGTTCTCCAGCCACTGCTTGCGGTCGCCGGCGCGCTTCTTGGCCAGCAGCATGTCCATCAGCGAGTGGGTCTGCTCGCCATCGTCGATGGTCAACTGCACCAGCCGGCGCGTGTCGGGGTGGATGGTGGACTCGCGCAGCTGCTGCGGGTTCATCTCGCCCAGGCCCTTGAAGCGGGTCACGCTGACCTGGCCCTTGATCTTCTCGCGCTCGATCTTGTCCAGCAGGGTGCGCTTTTCTTCCTCGTCCAGCGCGTAGAACACCTGCTTGCCCACGTCCACGCGGAACAGCGGCGGCATCGCCACGAACACATGGCCGGCATCGACCAGGGCCGGGAAATGCTTGAGGAACAGCGCGGTCAGCAGGGTGGCGATATGCAGGCCGTCGGAGTCGGCATCGGCCAGCACCACCACCTTGCCGTAGCGCAGGCCGCTGATGTCGTCCTTGCCCGGGTCGCAGCCGATGGCAATGGCCAGGTTGTGCACTTCCTCGGAGGCCAGCACGCTGCCGGAGGAGACTTCCCAGGTGTTCAGGATCTTGCCGCGCAGCGGCATGATCGCCTGGAAATCCTTGTCGCGTGCCTGCTTGGCGCTGCCGCCTGCCGAGTCGCCTTCGACCAGGAACAGCTCGGTGCGCGACAGGTCCTGGCTGATGCAGTCGGCCAGCTTGCCGGGCAGGGCAGGGCCCTGGGTGACCTTCTTGCGGGTCACCAGCTTTTCGGTCTTCAGGCGCGCGCTGGCGCGCTCGATGGCCAACTGGGCGATCTGCTCGCCCAGTGCGACGTTCTGGTTCAACAGCAGGCTGAAGGCGTCATGCGCGGCGCCTTCGACGAAGCCGGCGGCCTGGCGCGAGGACAGGCGTTCCTTGGTCTGGCCGCTGAACTGCGGGTCGGTCATCTTCAGCGACAGCACGAACGATACGCGGTCCCAGACGTCTTCCGGGGCCAGCTTGACGCCACGCGGCAGCAGGTTGCGGAAGTCGCAGAACTCGCGCAGCGCCTCAGTCAGGCCGGTGCGCAGGCCATTGGCATGGGTGCCGTGCTGGGCGGTGGGGATCAGGTTGACGTAGCTTTCCTGGACCAGCTCGCCTTCCGGCAGCCAGGCCACGGCCCAGTCCACCACCTCGGTGTCTTTCTTCAGCTGGCCCACGAACAGCTCGGCCGGCAGCATCTCGCGCTCGCCCAGCTCGGCCCTGAGGTAGTCGCTCAGGCCATCCTCGTAATACCAGGTGTCCTGCTCGTCGGTGGCCTCGTCGCGCAGCTTGACGGTCAGGCCGGGGCACAGCACCGCCTTGGCGCGCAGCAGGTGGCGCAGGGCACGCAGGTTGTACTTGGGCGTATCGAAGTACTTCGGGTCTGCCCAGAAGCGCACCCGCGTACCGGTGTTCTTCCTGCCGACGCTGCCGACCACTTCCAGCGGGGTGGCGCGGTCGCCGTTGCGGAAGGTGATGCGGTGTTCGCTGCCATCGCGCTTGATGTGCACTTCCACCAGGGTGGACAGCGCGTTGACCACGCTGACGCCAACGCCGTGCAGGCCGCCGGAGAAGGTGTAGTTCTTGTTGTTGAACTTGCCGCCCGCATGCAGCCGGGTCAGGATCAGTTCGACGCCGGGGATCTTCTCCTCCGGGTGGATGTCCACGGGCATGCCGCGGCCGTCATCGCTGACCTCGCAGCTGCCGTCCTTGAACAGGGTGACCTCGACCGTGCGGGCATGGCCAGCCAGCGCCTCGTCCACGGCGTTGTCGATGACTTCCTGCGCCAGATGGTTCGGGCGCGCGGTGTCGGTATACATGCCTGGGCGGCGCTTGACCGGGTCCAGGCCGGACAGGACTTCAATATCGGCGGCGTTATAGCGGGCGTTCATCTGTCTTCATAAAGCGCAAAGCGACGGCGAAGTTTGCGGTCTGGGCGGCTTTTTTGCACGCCGCACGTTCAGGGGGCGGCCGACCGGGGCGCGATAGACTGTGCAGGCTGGAACCGGACCCCCGGCGCCCGCACCCAAGCCGATACCGCGAGGAGCACCCATGAAGAAGTTGCTGACCATCGTTGCCATTGCCGCCGCCGTTGTGGCCGTGCCGCTGGCGCTGGCCCAGAACGCCGGACAGGGCCAGCCCGCGCCGCAGCAGGGCGAGCAGGCCGACAAGGCGCAGTCCGAGGCCGAGGCCAAGGCCAAGCGCCGGGCCGCTGCCACCGCCGAGATGAAGGCCAAGGGCGAACAGGCCCCGCAGAAGGAAGAGGAAGAGGAAGCGAGAAAGAAGCGCTGACCCATTCCAGGCCGACAACAGGCGCCCCGGCACTGCCGGGGCGTCTTTTTTTTGTGAAGGCTGCCACCCGGCCCTTGGGCTTGGGGCCTTCAATCTGTAAACTATGGCTTTCCGGGAGCAGTGCGTGTCATCCATCAGCGAATGGACTGGCCTGATCGTGCGCGATCGCCAGCAGGGTAGGCAGGAGGTGACGGTCCGCACAGCGACCGGCACGGCCCCCCCGACCTCGCCGACCGGCCCCCGCACTGTTCTCCCGATCCTGACCCCGGCGCGTGACGCTTCCGCAGCCCAGGGCCGGATCCTCCCCGATTTTCCCTTCACGTCGTCCGTCGCCCCGCGCGCCGGCGTCGTCTTCCCCTTCCTGACAGGACACCCCCAGCCATGACTCCCTTGATCTTCGTAACCGGCGGCGTAGTGTCCTCGCTCGGCAAAGGCATTGCCGCCGCGTCGCTCGCCTCCATCCTTGAAGCCCGTGGCCTGCGGGTCACCATGATGAAGCTCGATCCCTACATCAACGTCGATCCGGGCACGATGAGCCCGTTCCAGCACGGCGAGGTGTATGTCACCGATGACGGCGCCGAGACCGATCTGGACCTGGGCCACTACGAGCGCTTCGTCCGCACCCGCCTGAGCCGCAAGAATTCGGTCACCACCGGCCGCATCTACGAGAACGTGATCCGCAAGGAGCGCCGTGGCGACTACCTGGGCGCCACCGTCCAGGTGATCCCGCACATCACCGATGAAATCCGCCGCTGCATGGACGAAGCCACCGAAGGCTTCGACGTGGCCCTGGTGGAGATCGGTGGCACCGTCGGCGACATCGAATCGCTGCCGTTCCTTGAGGCGATCCGCCAGGTGCGCACCGAGCGCGGCCCGGAAAAGGCGCTGTTCATGCACCTCACCCTGGTGCCGTACATCGCCGCCGCCGGCGAGCTGAAGACCAAGCCCACCCAGCATTCGGTGAAGGAACTGCGTTCGATCGGCATCCAGCCGGACGTGCTGCTGTGCCGCTCCGAGCAGGTGGTGCCGGAGTCCGAGCGCCGCAAGATCGCCCAGTTCACCAACGTCTCCGAGCGCGCGGTGATCAGCGTGCCGGACGTGGACGTGCTGTACCGCATCCCGATGGGCCTGCACGAGCAGGGGCTGGATGAGATCGTCATCAACCAGTTCAAGCTCGGCGACAAGGCCGGTCCGGTCGACCTGTCCGAGTGGGAGGCCGCCGTGGATGCCACGCTGCATCCGCTCGATGAAGTCACCATCGCCGTGGTCGGCAAGTACGTGGACCACCAGGACGCCTACAAGTCCGTGGGCGAGGCGCTCAAGCACGGCGGCCTGCGCCAGCGCACCAAGGTCAACCTGAAGTGGCTGGAAGCGCAGGACCTGGAAGGCACCGACATGGGCGCCCTGAAGGACGTCGACGGCATCCTGGTCCCGGGCGGTTTCGGCGACCGCGGCTTCGAAGGCAAGGTGCTCACCTCGCAGTTCGCCCGCGAGCAGAACGTGCCGTACTTCGGCATCTGCTACGGCATGCAGGCCGCGGTGGTCGATTTCGCCCGCCACGTGGCCGGGCTGGAAGGGGCCAACAGCACCGAGAACGACCGCCAGTCGCCGAACCCGGTGATCGGCCTGATCACCGAATGGCGCACCGCCACCGGCGATGTCGAGAAGCGTGACGAGCGCTCCGACCTCGGCGGCACCATGCGCCTGGGCCTGCAGGAGCAGCGCCTGAAGCCGGGCACGCTGGCCCGCGAGCTGTATGGCAAGGACGTGGTGTCCGAGCGTCACCGCCACCGGTACGAGTTCAACAACCGCTACCGCACCCAGCTGGAGGATGCCGGCCTGGTGATCGCCGGCAAGTCGATGGACGACACCCTGGTTGAAGTGGTCGAGCTGCCGCGCGACCAGCATCCGTGGTTCCTGGCCTGCCAGGCCCACCCGGAGTTCCTGTCGACCCCGCGCGATGGCCACCCGCTGTTCATCGGTTTCATCCGCGCCGCGCGTGAGCGCAAGGCCGGCGGCGCGCCGCTGCAGGCATGACGATGGACCCGTGGGCGGCGCTGGAAGCGCGCCGCCAGCGGCGGCACTGGCGTGCCTGGCCGTGGGGCTGGGCCGCGCTGGTGCTTGGCGTCGCTGCGTGGGGCTGTGCCTTCATGCTGACCATCCTGGTGATGGCCAGCGTCGGCATGCCCGGCGACGGCAGCCACGCCATGCAGGCCACGCAGCCGTACCTGCTGTTCACCCTGGCGCTGTCGGCGGCGGTGGTGCTGGCCGCGCTGGTCGCCATCGTGCTGTCGTTCCGGCTGCGCCGGCAACGGGCCGGCGGTGGCGTGGGGCTGGCGCTGCTCGCGCTGCTGGCGGCGGTTCTGCTGGTGCCCGCGCTGCTGGAGCGCACCGCGTCCACGCAGGTGCTGATCGGCGATGTCACGCCGATTTGGCAAGCGGGGGGCGGGCAGGGATAATCACGCGGCACGTTTTCGGCGCCGCACTTTGGCGTTTTCCCTTTCTGACTGGTAACCGGCCCGCTATGACCACGATCCGCAGCATCCACGCCCGTGAAATCCTCGACAGCCGTGGCAACCCCACGCTGGAAGCCGACGTTGTCCTGGAGGACGGTTCGTTCGGCCGCGCCGCGGTTCCGTCGGGCGCATCGACCGGCACCAAGGAAGCGGTGGAACTGCGTGATGGCGACAAGACCCGTTACCTGGGCAAGGGCGTGCGCAACGCCGTGTCCAACGTCAACACCACCATCGCCACCGCGCTGAAGGGCTTCGATGCCGCCGACCAGGAAGGCCTGGACCGTCGCCTGATCGACCTGGACGGCACCGAAAACAAGGGCCGTCTCGGCGCCAACGCGCTGCTCGCCGTGTCGATGGCCAATGCCCATGCCGCCGCAGCGTCGAACAAGCAGGCGCTGTGGCAGTACCTGGCGCAGGGCCGTGACGTGACCCTGCCGGTGCCCATGATGAACATCATCAACGGCGGCGCGCATGCGGACAACAACGTGGACTTCCAGGAGTTCATGGTGCTGCCGGTCGGTTTCCCGTCGTTCTCCGAAGCGCTGCGCGCCGGCACGGAAATCTTCCATTCGCTCAAGTCGGTGCTCAAGGGCCACGGCCTGAGCACGGCGGTCGGCGACGAAGGCGGTTTCGCCCCGGACTTCCGCAGCAACGTCGAAGCGCTGGACACCATCCTCGAGGCGATCGGCAAGGCCGGCTACACCGCCGGTGAAGACGTGCTGCTGGGCCTGGACGTGGCCTCCAGCGAGTTCTACGAGAACGGCAAGTACAACCTGGTCGGCGAGAACAAGCGCCTGACCTCCGATCAGTTCGTCGACTTCCTGGCCGACTGGGCCGCGCAGTACCCGATCATCACCATCGAAGACGGCCTGGCCGAGAACGACTGGGCCGGCTGGAAGCTGCTGACCGACCGCATCGGCAACAAGGTGCAGCTGGTGGGCGACGATCTGTTCGTGACCAACCCGAAGATCTTCAAGGAAGGCATCGAGTCCGGCACCGCCAACGCGATCCTGATCAAGGTCAACCAGATCGGCACCCTGACCGAAACCCTGGAAGCCATCGCGATGGCGCACAGCGCCAACTACGCGGCGGTCGTGTCGCACCGTTCGGGCGAAACCGAAGACACCACCATCGCCGACATCGCCGTCGCCACCACCGCCACCCAGATCAAGACCGGCTCGCTGTGCCGCAGCGATCGCGTGGCCAAGTACAACCAGCTGCTGCGCATCGAGGAAGCTCTCGGTGCCGGCGCGCGTTACGCCGGTCGTGACGCGTTCGTGTCGCTGAAGCGCTGATCCCATGCGCGACTGGCGCTGGCTCCTGCTGGTGCTCGCGGTACTGCTGGCATGGCTGCAGTACCGCTTCTGGTTCGGCCCGGGCAATTCGGGGGAAGTGATGACGCTCGAAGCCCAGGTGGAGTCCCAGAGGCGCGACAATGCCGGCCTGCAGCAGCGCAACGACGCGCTGGCTGCCGAGGTCAAGGACCTCAAGGAAGGCGAGGCGGCCATCGAAGAGCGTGCGCGCAGCGAACTGGGCATGATCAAGCCCGGTGAAAAGTTCTACCGTGTGGTCGAAGACGCGCCGGTGGCGCCACCGCGCGCGCCCACCGCCGTGGCCGATCCGGACGCCCCGCATCAGGAAATACCCTGATGGGCAGCGTATGGGCGGTAGTTCCTGCCGCCGGGCGCGGCACGCGCTTCGGCGGTGCCACCCCGAAGCAGTATCTGCTGGCGGGTGATCGCGTGCTGCTGGCACATACCCTGGAGGCGCTGTTGTCGCATCCGGTGGTGGCCGGGGTGATGGTGGTGATCGCCGACCAGGACCAGGACTGGCCCGGCTGGACCTCACTTGCCGACAAACCGATCCTGACCTGCGTAGGCGGTGCCACCCGGGCCGGCTCGGTGCTGGCCGGCCTGCAGGCGCTGCCCGACAGCGTGCGCGCCGACGATTTCGTGCTGGTCCATGACGCCGCACGTCCCAACCTGGCCGCCGCCGATCTGGGCCGGCTGCTCGAGGTGGGCCGCAACGACCCGGTCGGCGCGATCCTGGCCGCACCGGTACGCGACACCCTCAAGCGGGCCGGCGATGACGGTGGCATCGATGCCACCGAGCCGCGGGCGCGCCTTTGGCGCGCACTGACCCCGCAGCTGTTCCGCCGCCATCAGTTGGCGCGCGCGCTGCAGGAGGCCGCCGATGCCGGCATCGAGGTCACCGACGAGGCGATGGCGATGGAGCGGCAGGGCCTGCGTCCGTTGCTGGTGGAAGGCAACGAAGACAACTTCAAGGTCACCACCCCGTCGGATCTGTCCCGTTTCGAATTCGTGTTGTCGCGTCGCGGAAGCTGATTCCGCACGTCGCTTTCATCTTGCCAAGCCGGGCAGAGCCCGGCGCTACAATCAGGTTCACGCCATGAACACCCCGTTTCCTCCCGTCCGCATCGGACAGGGCTATGACGTCCACGCCTTCGGCGCGGGCGACCACATCATGCTGGGCGGCGTCCGTGTGCCGCACACCAGCGGCGTGCTCGCGCACAGCGACGGCGATGTGATCCTGCATGCGCTGTGCGACGCGATGCTGGGCGCGCTGGCACTGGGCGACATCGGTCAGCACTTTCCGCCGTCGGACATGCGCTGGAAGGATGCCGACAGCAGTCGCTTCCTGGAGCACTGCAACAGCCTTCTGCGTGAGCGCGGCTGGCAGGTCGGCAACACCGACATCACCGTGATCTGCGAACGGCCCAAGGTCGGCCCGCACGCGCTGGCCATGCGCGAACGCATCGCCGGCCTGCTCGGGGTCGCGTTGGATGCGGTCAGCGTCAAGGCCACCACCTCCGAGCAGCTCGGCTTCACCGGGCGCGGCGAAGGCATCGCCGCCCAGGCCACCGTGCTGCTGGTGGCGCTGTGATCCCGCTGCCGCTGGCGTTCGGCGCGCCGTTGTTGACCGCCAACATCCGGACCACGCCCGAAGACTTCCAGGTCGACGAGCTGCCCGCGTTCGAGCCGAGCGGGGAGGGCGAGCACCTGCTGCTCACCCTGCGCAAGCGCGGTGCCAACACCGTGCACGTGGCCAAGGTGCTGGCCCGTTGGGCCGGGCTGCCGGACATGGCGGTCAGCTACGCCGGCATGAAGGATCGCCATGCGGTCACCACCCAGCGCTTCAGCGTGCACCTGCCCAAGCGGGTCGCGCCGGATCCGGCGCTGCTGGCCTCCGATGAGATCGAGGTCGTCGATTCGACCTGGCACAACCGCAAACTGCAGCGCGGTGCACTCGCCGGCAACCGCTTCAAGCTGGTGCTGCGTGACGTGCAGGGTGATGCGGCCGCGATCGACGAGCGGTTGTCGCTGATCGCCGCGCGTGGGCTGCCGAACTGGTTCGGTGAACAGCGTTTCGGCCGCGACGGTGGCAACGTGCCGGCGGCGCTGGCGATGTTCGGTGGGCGTCGCATGCGCCCGGACCAGCGCTCGCTGCTCCTGTCTGCCGCGCGCTCGGCACTGTTCAACCAGGTATTGGCCGAACGCGTCGCGCAGGGCAACTGGGATGCGCCGCTGGACGGCGAGGTGTGGATGCTGGACGGCAGCCGCAGCGTGTTCGGCCCCGAGCCGTTCACCGACCTGCTGGCCGACCGCCTGGCCCGTTTCGACATCCACCCCAGTGGACCGTTGTGGGGCGAGGGCGAACTGCGCAGCAGCGGCGCCGCCGCCACGCTGGAGCTGGGTGCGGTCGCCGACGAACAGTCGCTGGCGCTGCGCGCCGGCCTGGAAGGCGCGCGCCTGAAGCAGGAGCGTCGCGCGCTGCGCCTGCGCCCGGCCATGCTGCAGCATCGCTGGCTGCAACCGGACGTACTGGAACTTAGCTTCGCCCTGCCGCCGGGCTGCTATGCCACCGCCGTCCTGCACGAACTCGGCCCGGTCAACGACGCCAGCCAGACCGACGCCCCGTAACGCGGCCCAGCTACGGCACCTCGTAGAGCCGGGCTCTGCCCGGCTGGCCGCACAACGCGCGGCGCCTCGGTCCCCGTAGAGCCGGGCTCTGCCAGGCTATCGCACAACGCGCGGCGCCTCGGTCCCCGTAGAGCCGGGCTCTGCCCGGCTATCGCCCCCCGTAGAGCCGGGCTCTGCCCGGCTAGCGCCCCCTCGTAGAGCCGGGCTCTGCCCGGCTATCGCCCCCTCGTAGAGCCGGGCTCTGCCCGGCTAGCGGTTGCTCAGCAGCACCAGCACCGCGCCGGTGCCCCCCTGTCCGGCGGGCGCGGAATGAAACGCCAGCACGTCATTGCGCAGGCGCAGCAGGCGATCCACCAGGTTCTTGAGCACCGGCGCCCCGCCATCGGACTGCAGGCCCTTGCCGTGGATGATGCGCACGCACCCATAGTCGTGCGCATGCGCCTCCTGCAGGAACTGGCGCAGCATCGCGTCGGCCTGGGCGACGGTGGCGCCGTGCAGGTCCAGCTCGTCCTGGACTGAATACTGGCCGCGTTTGAGCCGCTGGAACATGCGCGCGGGCAGGGTGTCGCGCCGGTAACTGGCGGTATCGCCGGCCTCCAGCGGGTTGCTGTCGCGCAGCAGCCGGGCAAACTCGCCGCGCGCTGCCTGGTCATCCTGCTCGGCCATGCGCGCGCGCGGCTTCGGCCGCGGCGTGGCGGGCGGCGGCGCGGCCGGTTTCTTCAGCGGCGTGACCGCCCCGATCGCCGAGCGGAACAGCGCAGCCGGATCTTCGTCTTCAGGATGTGACATGCGTACAGCGTAATGCGAGGCGATGGCCGCTGCCTACCGTCTGCGGGGTAGGACGATCTGCCCGCATGCGGCACAATAGCTGACGCACTTGCGCGGTCGATGCTCCCCGCATGGATGAGCATCGACCCCGCCAACGCTGGAAAGTGATGGAATCGAAGTCTTGAAAAATCAAGCGGTTAAATCGCAGATGCGGATCCTGGTCAGCAATGACGACGGTGTCGATGCCCCGGGCATCCGGATGCTTGCCACGGTGCTGCGCGAGGCCGGCCATGAAGTGATGGTGGTCGCCCCCGACCGCGATCGCTCCGGGGCCAGCAACTCGCTCACCCTGGACCTGCCGATCCGGCTCAAGCGCATCGACCACTACACCTGTTCGGTCGCCGGGACGCCCACCGACTGCGTTCACCTGGCACTGACCGGGCTTCTCGAGTACGAGCCGGATATCGTGGTGTCGGGCATCAACAACGCCGCCAACCTGGGCGATGACGTCATCTATTCCGGCACGGTCTCGGCGGCGATGGAAGGACGTTTCCTCGGTCTGCCGGCGGTGGCGGTATCGCTGGTGACGCACAACCACGAGGCGCGCAATTTCGAGACCGCCGCGCGCGCCGCGGTGGAAATCGTGGCGCGGCTCAAGGCCGATCCGCTGCCTGCCGACACCATCCTCAACGTCAACGTCCCGGACCTGCCGTGGGACCAGGTGCGCGGCTTCGAAGTCAGTCGCCTGGGCAACCGTCACCGCGCCGAAGGCTGCATTCCGCAGCGTGATCCGCGCGGCAACGAGGTGTACTGGATCGGCCCGGCCGGTCGCGAACAGGACTCCGGTCCCGGCACCGACTTCCATGCCGTGCGCAACGGCTTCATCTCGATCACCCCGATCCAGGTGGACCTGACCCGGTATCAGGCGCTGGAAAAAGTGGCGAGCTGGGTAGGCGGGCTCACCGCCGCCCTGGACCGCCCGGCATGACCCAGCGCCTGCGTCTGCAGCCCGAAGCGGTCGGCATCGGCATGACTTCGCAGCGCGTGCGCGACCGCCTGGTCGACCGCCTGCGCGACGCCGGCATCGCCGACGAGGTCACGCTCAATGCGATCCGCGTCGTGCCCCGCCATCTGTTCATCGATGAAGCCTTGGCGTCGCGCGCCTACGAAGACACCGCATTGCCGATCGGCCACGGCCAGACCATCTCCCAGCCCTGGGTGGTGGCCCGCATGACCGAAGCGGTGCTGCAGTCCGCACCGAAAAAGGTGCTGGAAGTCGGCACCGGCTCGGGCTATCAGGCTGCCGTGCTGGGTGCGGTGGGTCTGGAGGTCTACACCGTCGAGCGCATCGGCGACCTGCTGCGGCAGGCGCGCAAGCGCTTCCGTGCGCTGGGCATGAACATCCGCAGCAAGCACGACGATGGTCGCGCCGGCTGGGTCGAGCACGGCCCGTATGACGCCATCGTGGTCACCGCGGCCGCCCCGGCGCTGGTGGATGCGCTGGTTGAACAGCTGGCCGTGGGCGGACGCCTGGTGGCACCGGTGGGCGGGCCTGGCGCGCAGTCGCTGGTGCAGCTCACCCGTCGCGACGACGGCAGTGTTGAACAACAGGTATTGGCGCCGGTCACGTTCGTGCCGCTGCTGTCTGGCATGCTGGATTGATTCCAAGGAGCGTTGCGTCATGAAGATCTTTGGCCCGCTGTACGAGCGGGCAATGAAGTGGGCGGCGCATGAGCGCGCCCCCACCTATCTCACCGTACTGAGCTTCATTGAGGCGATCATCTTCCCGGTGATGCCCGAGGTGATGCTTGCGCCGATGTGCGTGGCCCAGCCCAAGCGCGGCTGGTGGTTCGCCACGCTCAGCCTGGCCGGCTCGATGGCCGGTGCGCTGGTCGGCTACGCGCTGGGGCATTACGCCTTCGAGGCGCTCAAGCCGGTATTTGCCGCGCTGGGCATGCTGTCGAGCATTGAAGGCGGCATCGCGGTGGTGCAGGCCAAGATGGCCGAATCGCCGTGGGCGGTGTTCACCTTCCTCGTGCTGGGCGGCTTCATGCCGATCCCGATGAAGGTCTTCACGTGGGCATCGGGTATTGTCGGCGTGCCGTTGCCGCAGTACTTCCTGAGCATGCTGATCGGGCGGGGCAAGCGGGTGTATGTCCTGGCTGCCGTCATCCGCATCGGCGGGCCGCGCGCGGAAGCCGCGCTGCGGCGTTGGATCGAACCGCTGGGCTGGGTCGCGACCGTGCTGGTGGTGGGCTTGGTTGCCTGGCTTGTATGGAGGTCGAAGTTCGCATGAGTGCTGATCGTATGAGCAAGGGAGTGCGCACCGGCGCGCTGCTGCTGGTGGTGTCCGCGTTGAGCGCCTGTGGCACCGCCACCGTGGTGCGTCCCTCGGGCAGCGGCGGCAGTACCGCGCATCCCACGCCGCAGAGCTCGGTGGCCAAGCCGGGGCAGACGGCGGTGATCCGCCGTGGCGACACGCTGTACGCGTTGGCCCGCATCCACAACATCACCCCGCGCGACCTGGCGGCGTGGAACGGCCTGTCCGAGCCGTACACGATCTACCCCGGCCAGACGCTGCGGCTGTACCCCGGTGGCAGCGGCGGCCGCGCACCGACCACGGTGGTGACCGCGCCGCGCCCGGGCACCGCCCCGACGCCGGCCCCGGCACCCACCCCGTCGCCGACCACGGCGATCAAGAGCAACATCAGCTGGCGCTGGCCGGCCGATGGCGCGATCGTGGGCAAGTTCGTCGCCGGCGAGGCGACCAAGCAGGGCGTGGACATCGCCGGCAGCAGCGGCCAGCCCGTGCGCGCGACCGCCGGCGGCGTGGTGGTCTACTCCGGTGCCGGCCTGGTCGGTTTCGGTGAGCTGATCATCATCAAGCACAGCGACCAGTGGCTGTCGGCCTACGGCCACAACCGCAAGCGCCTGGTCAACGAAGGCCAGAGCGTCAAGGCCGGGGAGCAGATCGCCGAAATGGGCCGCACCGGTGCGCCGCGCGACATGCTGCACTTCGAGATCCGTTACAACGGCAAGCCGGTCGACCCGCTGCTGTACCTGCCCCCGAAATAACGGCCCCGGTAGAGCCGACCGTTGGTCGGCTGGCAATCCCCGGTAGAGCCGACCGTTGGTCGGCTGGCAATCCCGAGGTAGAGCCGACCGTTGGTCGGCTGGCCGCGCACGGCGCGGCAATGATCGACGACCGCCAATTCGGCCGCCCACATCCCCGCCCACAAAAAAGGCCGCCATACGGCGGCCTTTCCTGAACGGATTCCAGCCGGTTCAGCCCGTCAGGATGAACGCCGCCGCCACCTTGCGCCCCTCGCTGGCGAGGATGTTGAAGGTGCGCGCAGCCGCCGGGTTGTTCATCACTTCCAGGCCGATCCCGCGGGTCAGGCAGGCCGCCATCACCGCAGCGGGCGGGAACACCTGGGTGTCCCCCGTACCCAGCACTACCAGCGCCGGATTCAGTGCCAGCACCGGCTGCAGGTGGTCGGGGGTCAGGTCGGCGATGGTGGCCACCGGCCACGCCTCGATCAGCGTGTCCGGCGCCAGGATGAAGCTGGAGACCAGCGTCCGCTCGTTCACCTTCGCGGTGCGGCCGTCGGCGGCGCGCAGGGCGTAGGCGTAGTCGGGGATTTCGTGGCTCAGCTGCATGGGTGGGTCTTCCGGAATCAGCCGCGCGGCAGGACGATCTGGCGCTGTTCCTTGCTCGGACGGTACAGCACGGCCACGTGGCCGATGCGCTGCACCAGGGCACTGCCGGAGGCCGAGGTCAGTTCGGCAATCATGGCGTCGCGGGCCTCGCGGTCCTCGGCGGATACTTTGACTTTGACCAGTTCGTGGCGTTCCAGGACTTCGTCCAGTTCGGCCAGGAAGGCCGGTGTGACCCCCTTGCCGCCGATCTGCAGCAGGGCTTTCAGATCATGGGCGTGGCCGCGGAGGAAGCGGGTCTGGGACGAGGTCAGGGTGATGGACATTCAGGAAACAAGCGGTTAACTGGGGCGATCAGGGTATCATGACCACCCCATCCGGCCCGCATCCAATGGCAACGCGCAGCAAAAGCAGTCAACGCTGGTTGAAAGAACACTTTTCCGACCCCTTCGTGAAGAAGGCCCAGGCCGAGGGCATGCGTTCGCGTGCGGCCTACAAACTGGAGGAGCTGCTCGAGCGTGACCGGCTGCTGAAGCCACACATGGTCGTGGTCGACCTGGGCGCGGCCCCGGGCGGCTGGTCGCAGCAGATCCGGCGCCAGATCGGCGACACCGGCCGGGTCCTGGCCCTGGACATCCTGGAGATGCCGCCGCTGGCCGGCGTGGAGTTCCTTCACGGCGACTTCAGGGAGCAGGCCGTCCTATCGCAGTTCGAAGCCATGCTGGGGGATCAGCCGGTAGACCTTGTGCTCTCGGATATGGCCCCCAATAAAAGTGGCATGGACGCGGTGGATCAACCGCGGATGATGCACCTGGCCGAGTTGGCGATGGATTTCGCCGACCAGCACCTCAAGCCGGGTGGTGCGTTCCTGATCAAGCTGTTCCAGGGCGTGGGCTTTGACGACTACGTGCGCGAGATGCGCCGCAGGTACGACAAAGTGGTGATCCGCAAGCCTGAAGCGTCCCGAAAGCGCTCGCCCGAGGTTTACGCCCTGGGTCAGGGAAAACGCGCCCAGATCAAGTAAGCTCAACCATACGAATCGCGTCAGGAATTAAAGGAACACCGGAGCCAATGAGGATGAACGACTTGACCAAGAACCTCCTGCTATGGGTGGTCGTCGCCGTCGTGCTGATGGTGGTTTTCCAGAGCTTCTCGCCTAAGAGCAGCGGCGCTGGCGCACAGGGCACGACCTATTCGCAGTTCCTCGACCAGGTGGACAGCGGCAACGTCCAGAAGGTCACGCTGGGCGGCGACGCCCGCGGCGCGACCACCGAGATCTCCTACACCACCCGCGGCGGCCAGGCGGCCACCATCAGCGCGCCGTACGATCGCGACCTGATCAACGTGCTGCGCGGCAAGGGTGTGGAAATTGCCCAGGAAGCGCCGTCGAGCGGCATTTCGTTTGTCTCCATCCTGATGAACTTCCTCCCGGTGATCCTGATCATCGGCTTCTGGATCTTCATCATGCGCCAGATGCAGGGCGGCGGCGGCGGTGCCAAGGGCGCGATGTCCTTCGGCAAGTCCCGCGCCAAGCTGCAGGGCGAAGACCAGATCAAGGTCACCTTCGCCGACGTCGCCGGCTGCGACGAGGCCAAGGAAGAAGTCGGCGAGCTGGTCGACTTCCTGCGTGATCCGACCAAGTTCACCAAGCTGGGCGGCAAGATTCCGCGAGGCGTGCTGATGGTGGGTCCGCCCGGTACCGGCAAGACCCTGCTGGCCCGTGCCATTGCCGGCGAAGCCAAGGTCCCGTTCTTCTCGATCTCCGGTTCGGACTTCGTGGAGATGTTCGTGGGTGTCGGCGCCAGCCGCGTCCGCGACATGTTCGAGCAGGCCAAGAAGCATGCGCCGTGCATCATCTTCATCGACGAAATCGACGCCGTCGGCCGCCACCGTGGTGCCGGCCTGGGCGGCGGTCACGATGAGCGCGAGCAGACCCTGAACCAGCTGCTGGTCGAAATGGACGGCTTCGAGGGAGGCGAGGGCGTGATCGTCATCGCCGCCACCAACCGTCCCGACGTGCTGGACCCGGCGCTGCTGCGTCCGGGCCGCTTCGACCGCCAGGTGGTGGTGGGCCTGCCGGACGTGAAGGGCCGCGAGCAGATCCTCAAGGTGCACATGCGCAAGCTGCCGCTGGCCGACGACGTCGTGCCGATGGTGATCGCGCGCGGTACCCCGGGCTTCTCCGGTGCGGACCTGGCCAACCTCTGCAACGAGGCAGCGCTGTTCGCCGCCCGCGGCAACGAGAAGGAAGTCCGCATGGACCACTTCGACCGTGCCCGCGACAAGATCCTGATGGGTGCCGAGCGCCGTTCGATGGCCATGAGCGAGGAAGAAAAGACGCTCACCGCCTACCACGAAGCCGGCCATGCCATCGTCGGCCGCCTGGTGCCCGAGCACGACCCGGTCTACAAGGTCACCATCATCCCGCGCGGCCGCGCGCTGGGTGTGACCATGTACCTGCCTGAGGGCGACCGCTACTCGATGAATCGGGTGGCGATCGAATCCCAGCTGTGCTCGCTGTACGGCGGCCGCGTTGCCGAAGAACTGATCTTCGGTACCGACAAGGTCACCACCGGCGCCTCCAACGACATCGAGCGCGCCACCAAGATGGCCCGCAACATGGTCACCAAGTGGGGCCTGTCCGACGAGCTTGGCCCGATCGCCTATGGCGAGGAGGACGACGAGGTGTTCCTGGGCCGTTCGGTGACCCAGCACAAGAGCGTGTCCGACGATACCGCGCGCCGCATCGACGAAGTCGTGCGCAGCATCCTGGACAAGGCCTATGCGCGCACCACCGAGCTGCTGACCGCCAACCTGGACAAGCTGCACACCATGTCCCAGCTGCTGCTGCAGTACGAGACCATCGATGTGCCGCAGATCGATGCGGTGATGGAAGGCCGCGATCCGCCGCCGCCGATGGGCTGGGAAAAGTCCAACAAGGACGGTGGCAGCAACAACGACAAGGGCGGCGACGCCCGTCCGCTGCCGCCGATTGCCGGTCCTGCCGAACAGCACTGAACCGACAACGCATGAATGACGAAGGCCGGGGAAACCCGGCCTTCGCCGTTTCCGCGCGCAGGTCATAATGGCGTCCCGTTTTCGTTCCCGTCCTGGAGTTGCCATGTCCGTCCCCCCGCCGCAGCCGATCTCGCACACCGCCGAAATGGTGATCGCCACGATCGTGGGCGTGGGCATCGGCCTGGCCCGCGACAACCTGCTGCTCGGTGCGGGCATCGGCATCGCCGTCGGCGTACTGTTGAGCATCGCCAAGACCCTGTACGTGGAGCGTAAGCGCCGCCAGCGCTGACCCCCGGCAGCCGGCCCCGCAGGCCGGCGTAAACTACGCGCTGGCGTACTTCGTGGATCTGCCCATGTTCGACATTTCTCCCCAGCTGGACTGCGCCGGCCGCGTACTGCGGCTGGACCGTCCGCGCGTCATGGGCATCGTCAACGTCACCCCGGATTCCTTCTCCGACGGTGGCGCGCACAACACGGTGGACGCGGCCGTCGCGCATGGCCTGCAACTGGTGGCCGAGGGCGCGGACCTGCTGGATATCGGCGGCGAATCGACCCGGCCCGGCAGTGCGCCGGTGCCGGTGGAAGAGGAACTGCGCCGGGTGGTGCCGGTCATCGAGCAGCTGGCGCGCCAGACCACCGTGCCGATCAGCATCGACACCTTCAAGCCTGCGGTAATGCGTGCGGCGGTGGCGGCTGGGGCGGGCATGATCAATGACATCCATGCCCTTCGCCAGGAAGGTGCGCTTGCGGCCGCCGCCGAGCTCGGCGTGCCGGTCGTGCTGATGCACATGCAGGGTGAGCCGGGGAGCATGCAGGACACACCGCGCTACGACGATGTCGTCGCCGAGGTGCACCGCTTCCTGGCCGAACGCCTGTTCGCGGCCGAGATGGCAGGCATCGCCAAGAAGCATCTGGTCATCGACCTGGGCTTCGGCTTCGGCAAGACCACCGACCACAACATGACGCTGCTGGCGCGCTCGGAGCGGTTCCTGGAGCTGGGCGTGCCGATGCTGGCCGGCCTGTCGCGCAAGCGCAGCATCGGCGAACTGACCGGGCGCGAATCGCCGCGCGAGCGCGTGGCCGGTTCGGTCGCCGCGCACCTGATCGCCGCCCAGCGCGGCGCGATGCTGCTGCGCGTCCACGATGTCGCCGCCACCGTCGATGCGCTCAAGGTATGGGCGGCCGTGGCTGCGGTGCCGGCCATACGGGTGGATGCGAAGCCGGCGATGCCGCGCTGGCCGGACGAGGACTGATGGCGGCCGATTCCCGCCCGCTGGCGATCGCCCTGATGGGGCCGACGGCCTCGGGCAAGACGGCCACGGCCATCGCGCTGGCCCGCCAGCTGGACGGCGAGATCGTCAGCGTCGATTCGGCGCTGGTCTATCGCGGGCTGGATATCGGCTCGGCCAAGCCCGATGCCGCCGAGCGCGCGCAGGCGCCGCACCATCTGCTGGACCTGCGCGATCCGTGGCAGACGTACTCGGCTGCCGAGTTCGCCGCCGATGCCGGCCGGGCGGTGGCCGACATCGTTGCGCGCGGCAAGCTGCCGATTCTTGCCGGCGGCACCGGGCTGTACTTCCGCGCCCTGCTGCAGGGCCTGTCGCCGATGCCACAGGCCGATCCGGTCGTCCGCGCCGGCATCGCCGCCGAGGCGGCCGAGCACGGCTGGGCGGCGATGCACGCGCAGCTCGGCCAGGTCGATCCTGCCGCCGCGGCGCGCATTCATGCCACCGACCCTCAGCGCATCCAGCGGGCGCTGGAAGTCTTTCGACTAACCGGCCGCCCGATCAGCGACTGGCAGAAACTGCCGGGCGTGGACCGCCTGCCGGTGCGTGCGTTGAAGCTGGTGCTGGCGCCGCGCGAGCGCAGCGTGCTGCACCAGCGCATTGCCACCCGTTTCGACGCCATGCTCGACCACGGGTTTCTCGACGAAGTGCGTGCCCTGCGCGCTCTGCCGGCGATGGGCCAGGTGGCGGCGCCGCTGGACCTGCCGGCGATCCGCGCGGTCGGCTATCGGCAGGCATGGGAATACCTGGACGGGCAGGGCAGCGCCGCCGAGTTCCGCGACCGGGGCATTTACGCCACCCGGCAGCTGGCCAAACGGCAGCTGACCTGGTTGCGGGGCGAGCTTGATGCCCGCTGGTTCGACCCGCATATCGACGGTGCCTCCCTGGCGGACGCGGTTTCGACCTTCGTCGGTCGCTGACTCCGCGCCTTCACGCGCCCACCCCGTGTACCATCAAGGATTCCGGTGGGCGGCGGGGGCCGCAGCAACTGCTGGAAAACCATAAAAACAATAATCAGGAGTGTGCAATGTCCAAGGGGCAATCGCTGCAGGATCCGTTTCTGAATGCACTTCGGCGCGAGCGCGTGCCGGTGTCGGTGTATCTGGTCAATGGCATCAAATTGCAGGGCACGATTGAATCGTTCGACCAGTTTGTGGTCCTGCTGCGCAATACGGTCAGCCAGATGGTGTACAAGCACGCCATCTCGACCGTGGTGCCGGCGCGCAACGTGCGGGTCGGGCCGGGCGGTGGTTATGTGCAGTCCAACGAAGGTGGCGCCGAAGGCGTCCAAGGTGATGAAGACGTTGAGTGACAGGTTGAGCAATACGGGAGAACTGCGTGTTTGATCGTTCCAAGCGAGGCGAACACGCGCTCCTGATCCAGCCGCATGCCGGCCGGCTCGAAGAAGACGTGCTGGAAGAGTTCACCGATCTGGCCCGCTCTGCCGGGGCCAGCATCGCGGCCACTTTGACCGCGCGCATCGATCGCCCCAATCCGTCGATCCTGATCGGCTCCGGCAAGCTGGACGAGATCAAGGCGGCGGCCGAGGCCACCGGGGCCGATCTGGTGCTGGTCAACCATGCGCTGTCGCCGTCGCAGGAGCGCAATCTGGAGCGGTTCCTGGAGCGTCGCGTGATCGACCGCACTGGGTTGATCCTGGACATCTTCGCCCAGCGTGCGCACAGCCACGAAGGCAAGCTGCAGGTCGAGCTGGCGCAGCTGCGCCACATGGCCACGCGGCTGGTGCGCGGCTGGACCCACCTGGAGCGTCAGCGCGGTGGTGCCATCGGCCTGCGCGGCCCGGGTGAAACCCAGCTGGAAACCGATCGCCGCCTGCTGCAGAAGCGGGTGGAGCAGCTGCAGAAGCGGCTCGAGAAAGTGGAAGTGCAGCGCACCCAGATGCGCCGTGCCCGCGTGCGCAGCGAACTGCCACGGGTGGCGCTGGTGGGCTATACCAATGCCGGCAAGTCGACCTTGTTCAATGCGCTGACCGGTGCCGAGGCCTATGCCGCGGACAAGCTGTTCGCGACCCTGGACCCGACCGTGCGCCGCATTGCGGTGCCGGGCGGCAACGTGGTGCTGGCCGATACCGTGGGCTTTGTCCGCGACCTGCCGCACGAGCTGGTGGCCGCCTTCCGCGCGACCCTGAGTGAAGCGCGCGAGGCCGACTTCCTGCTGCATGTCGTGGACGCGGCCGATCCGCATCGCGAAGAACGCATTGCCCAGGTCGACGACGTACTGAACGAGGTGGGCGCGGGCGAGTTGCCGCAGCTGCTGGTGTTCAACAAGATCGACCGCATCGAGGGCAGCGAGGTGCGTCACGACGCCCAGGACGGCATCCCGGATACCGCGCGCCGCGAACGGGTCTGGATTTCCGCCCGCGACGGGCTCGGGCTGGACCTGCTGCAGTCGGTGCTGGGCAAGCGCCTGGGCCTGCAGCATGTGACCGGCGACCTGCGCCTGCCGCCCAGTGCCGGCCGCCTGCGGTCGCGCCTGCACCAGCTGGAGGTGGTCCGCAGTGAGCAGGCCGACGAGGACGGCTGGCTGCTCAGCGTCGAGATTCCGATCGCCGAGGCCGAAAAACTGGCTGCGGGCGAGGGTGGCGAGCCGATCCGCGCGCTGCTGCCGGAGAAAGTGCCCGAATGGTGACGCCGCGACATACTGTCGCAGCGTCCTGGCACGACAGCCCCGTTGTTTTCGGCTAAAACGGGGGCTGTGCCCCCCGTTGATCCTGGATCCCCATGACCGTTCCCTCCGACGCCGACCTCGGCGTTCTCGCCCGTGACGTCGGCCAGCGCCTGCAGCAGGCTGCGCTGCAGCTGGTCACCGCCGAAAGCTGCAGTGGCGGCTGGATCGCCAAGGCCATGACCGATGTGGCCGGCTCGTCGGCCTTCTTCGACTGCGGCATGGTCGTCTACAGCTACGAAGCCAAGCAGCGCCTGCTCGGCGTGCGCGCGCAGACGCTGGAGCAGTTCGGCGCGGTCAGCCGCGAAACCGTGCTGGAAATGGTTTCCGGCGCGCTGGTCAACTCCGGCGCGGGGATGGCGGTGGCCGTCACCGGCATCGCCGGTCCCGGCGGCGGCAGCCCGGACAAGCCGGTGGGCAGTGTCTGGATCGGCTGGAAGCAGCGTGGCGGCTATGCGCGTGCGCAGCTGTTCCAGTTCGACGGCGACCGCGAAGCCATACGGCGGCAGACCGTGCACCAGGCGCTGACGGGAATCTTCCCGCCGGTGTGACATCCTGAGCGCGTGTGCCGACAGGAGTGTGCGCAATGTGGGAAACGCTGGGAACCGTGCGCGACCTGGGGCGATTGCAGGAAATCGCCTCGGTCCTGATCCGCTATGGCTTCGGCGACCTGGTGCGCCGGATCGGCCTGGCCGACGTGCTCGAACGGGCCGGGCGCCTGCTGCACTGGAACGACACCCAGCAGATGCTGCGCATGACCGCGCCGGTGCGGGTGCGCCGCGCGATGGAGGATCTCGGCCCCACCTTCGTCAAGCTGGGCCAGGTGCTGGCCACCCGCGTGGACCTGTTCCCGCCGGACTGGATCGCCGAGTTCTCCGAACTGCAGAACGCCGTGCCGGCGCTGCCGTATGCCCAGGTGCGCGACCAGCTCGAACGCGACCTGGGCGCACCGGCCACCGAGGTGTTCGCCTGGCTCGATGAAACCCCGATGGCCGCCGCATCGCTGGCGCAGGCGCATCGCGCGACCCTGCATGATGGCTCGGCCGTGGTGCTCAAGATCCGTCGCCCCGGCATCCGCGAGGTGATCGAGGCCGACCTGCGCCTGCTGGCGCGCCTGGCCGAGATCGTCGAAGCCCGCCTGCCGGACCTGCGCCGCTACCGCCCGTCGGAAGTGGTGCAGCAGTTCCAGACCTCGTTGCGGCGCGAACTGGACTTCGCCGCCGAATGCCGCAATGCCGAGCGCATCGCCCGCAACTTCCAGGGGCGGCAGGACATCTTCATTCCGGCCGTGCACTGGCAGTGGACCTGCGAGAGCCTGAACGTCCAGGACTTCGTGGATGGCATCCCCGGGCGGGATCTGGCGGGCGTCGATGCCGCCGGCCTGGACCGGGTGCAGCTCGCGCGCACCGGCGCCGGGATCATCCTCAAAATGGTGCTGCAGGACGGCGCGTTTCATGCCGACCCGCATCCGGGCAACATCATTTATCTGCACGACGGCCGGATCGGGGTCATCGACTTCGGCATGGTCGGTGCGCTGTCCGAGCAGCGTCGCTTCCAGGTCGCGCAGCTGCTGCACGGGCTGGTGACCCAGGAGCCCGAGCCGGTCATGGACGTGCTGCTGGACTGGGCCGGTGGCGTGGACGTGGACGAAGCCCGCCTGCAGCAGGACATCAGCACCTTCGTCGACCAGTACCGGGGCGTGCCGCTGAAGGACCTGCACATGGGCCTGATGCTGGGCGATGTGACCCAGCTGCTGCGCCAGTACGCCTTGACCCTGCCGGCCGACCTCGCACTGATGATCAAGACCTTCCTGACGCTGGAAGGCATGGGCCGCCAGCTCGATCCACAGTTCGACATGGCCACCGCGGCGCGCCCGTATCTCGAACGGGTGATGTGGCAGCGCTATGCGCCGGCGGCGATGCTCAAGCGCGGCAAACGCAGCCTGCTCGGGGCGATGGACCTGATGGGCGACCTGCCACGCGACGTCCGCCGGCTGCTGCAGATGGCGCGCAACGGGCGGCTTCAGCTCAAGGTCGAAACCCGCGCGCTGGAGGGCTTTGGCGACCAGGTCAACCGGGCCGCCAACCGGCTGGTGATGGGCATCGTGACGGCTGCCCTGATCATCGGCTCGTCGATCGTGATGCACAGCGTGGGCGGGGTCTCCAGCCGCTGGCTGCTGGCCCTCGGCGTGGCCGGCTTCGTCGGCGCCGGCTTCTGTGGCGTGTGGATCCTGTTCTCGATCTGGCGCTCCGGCCGGAATCCCTGACGCCGCGGAACGGATGGTGCCGCAGGCAGCGCCGACCGTTGGTCGGCTGCCTGTCGCGCTTCCTGCGCAGGCACTTGCGCGCCCCAGGTCTTAGTAGTAATACTACTAATCATGGACCTGACCGACACCCAGCAGGCGATCCTGCAGTTGATCGCCGAGCGTATCCAGACCGATGGCGCACCGCCCTCCCAGGCGGAAATCGCGCGTGCCTTCGGCTTCAAGGGCGTACGCGCCGCGCAGTACCACCTGGAGGCGCTGGAGCAGGCCGGGGCGATCCGTCGCATCCCGGGCCAGGCGCGCGGCATCCGGCTGGTGCAGGCGCCGCCGCTGCAGGACGGCCTGCCCGGGTCGCTGGCCGTGGCCGCGCTGCCTGACCACGTGCTGCGCCTGCCGGTCCTGGGCCGGGTCGCGGCCGGTCTGCCGATCGGGGCGGACATCGGCTCGGACGATTTCGTGGTGCTGGACCGGGTGTTCTTCTCGCCCGCGCCGGATTACCTGCTGAAGGTGCAGGGCGACTCGATGATCGACGAAGGCATCTTCGACGGCGATCTGATCGGCGTGCACCGCACCCGCGACGCCCGGTCGGGGCAGATCGTGGTGGCCCGCATCGATGACGAGATCACGGTCAAGCTGCTGAAGATGGGCAAGGACCGGATCCGGCTGCTGCCGCGCAACCCCGACTACAAGCCGATCGAGGTGCTGCCCGACCAGGACTTCGCCATCGAAGGCCTCTATTGCGGACTGCTGCGGCCCAACCGCTAGGTCCTGATGCTGTTGAAACACGCGCGGTCTTTGTGGCGATTCTCTGGTTCCGCTGAGGTTGGTACGGATGTCCGATAATTTTTTTCCGAATGCCGGGCAGAATCTCAGCCTGTGCGATACGCCAACCTTAAAGTGACCCCGTGGCCAAGAAGACTCCCAAAGAAAGCACCTCCAACGACATGACCTCTGCAAGGACCAATACGATGGACGAGAACAAAAAGCGTGCGCTTACCGCCGCCCTGAGCCAGATCGAGAAGCAGTTCGGCAAGGGCTCGGTCATGCGCATGGGTGACCGCGTCATCGAAGCGGTCGAGGTCATCCCCACCGGTTCGCTGATGCTGGACATCGCGCTCGGCATCGGTGGCCTGCCCAAGGGGCGTGTCGTGGAGATCTACGGTCCGGAATCCTCGGGCAAGACCACCCTGACCCTGCAGGCCATCGCCGAGTGCCAGAAGAAGGGCGGTACCGCCGCCTTCATCGACGCCGAGCACGCACTGGACCCGATCTACGCCGCCAAGCTGGGCGTGAACGTCGACGACCTGCTGCTGTCCCAGCCGGATACCGGTGAACAGGCGCTGGAAATCGCCGACATGCTGGTGCGCTCGGGCTCGGTGGACATCGTGGTGGTCGACTCGGTTGCCGCGCTGACCCCCAAGGCCGAAATCGAAGGCGAAATGGGCGACCAGCTGCCGGGCCTGCAGGCCCGTCTGATGAGCCAGGCGCTGCGCAAGCTGACCGGCAACATCAAGCGTTCCAACACGCTGGTGGTGTTCATCAATCAGTTGCGTCACAAGATCGGCGTGATGATGCCGGGCCAGAGCCCGGAAGTGACCACCGGCGGCAATGCCCTGAAGTTCTACGCCTCGGTCCGCCTGGATATCCGCCGCATCGGTGCGATCAAGAAGGGCGACGAGATCATCGGCAACCAGACCAAGATCAAGGTCGTCAAGAACAAGCTGGCGCCCCCGTTCAAGCAGGTCATCACCGAGATCCTGTACGGCGAGGGCATCAGCCGCGAAGGCGAACTGATCGACATGGGCGTGGAAGCCAAGCTGGTCGAGAAGGCCGGTGCCTGGTACAGCTACGGTGAAGAGCGTATCGGCCAGGGCAAGGACAACGCCCGCGGTTACCTGCGCGACAACCCGCAGGTCGCCCAGCGCCTGGAGGCCGAGCTGCGCGAGAAGTTCCAGCCGGCCGAGGCCGCCCGCGAGGGTGGTGAGGACGACGGCGAAGACGACGCCGAGTAAGTTTCCTGCGGGGCAGGGCAGCGCCGTCAGTGACGCTTGCCCTGTCCCGCGGTTTCCGTATTCCCCCGACGGGGGGAGCGCCACGGATGGCGCATCTGATTGAAGGCTGCCATGCAGGATTCCGACGCCCCGGCACCCCGCCGCAAACGCCGTGTCAGTGAACAGACCCCCGTCCAGCGGGCGCTGGGTCTGCTGGTGCGCCGTGAACATTCGCGCAAGGAGCTCACCCGCAAGCTCCAGGCCCGGGGCATCGAGACCGAGGCGGCGGAAGCGGCGGTGGACAAGCTCAGCGAGGCGGGTTGGCAGGACGACACCCGCTTCGCCGAGAACCTGGTGCGGGTCCGCGCCAATACCGGCTACGGCCCGTTTCATATCCGTGCCGAGCTGGGCACCCACGGGCTGGACAGCGAGCAGGTGGCGGCGGCAATGGCGACCTTCGAAGGCGACTGGACCGAGAATGCCCGTGATCTGGTCCGGCGCCGGTTCGGCGAGGCCGGCCCGCAGGAGCTGGCGCAGCGGCGCAAGGCCGCCGATCTGCTGGCCCGTCGCGGGTTCGATGGCGACAGCATCCGCCGGGCGACCCGTTACGACCCAGAGGACTGAGCGGCCCGGGCCTGATACCCTTTGTGGTTTCGGCGGTCCCGCGAGGGACTGGCCGGCCCGCACAAAGCCAGCCCCCCATGAACGCATCCGTCAAATTCACTACTTCCCAGATCCGCAGCGACTTCCTTGAGTTCTTCAAGGGCAAGGGCCACACCATCGTGCCGTCGGCGCCGCTGGTGCCGGGCAATGATCCGACCCTGCTGTTCACCAACTCCGGCATGGTGCAGTTCAAGGACGTGTTCCTGGGCGCGGAGAAGCGCAGCTACGTGCGCGCCGCGGACGTCCAGCGCTGCCTGCGTGCCGGCGGCAAGCACAACGACCTGGACCAGGTCGGCTACACCGCGCGCCACCACACCTTCTTTGAGATGCTGGGCAACTGGTCCTTCGGTGACTACTTCAAGAAGGATGCCATTGCATGGGCGTGGGAACTGCTGACCCAGGTCTGGAAGCTGCCGGCCGAGCGTCTGCTGGTCACCGTGTACCAGACCGACGACGAGGCCTACGCGCTGTGGCGCGACATGGTCGGCATTCCGGAGTCGCGCATCGTGCGCATCGGCGACAACAAGGGCGCCCCGTACGCGTCGGACAACTTCTGGCAGATGGCCGACACCGGCCCGTGCGGTCCGTGCACCGAGATCTTCTACGACCACGGCGACCATATCGCCGGTGGCCCCCCGGGCTCGCCGGATGAAGACGGTGACCGCTACATCGAGATCTGGAACCTGGTGTTCATGCAGTTCGACCGCCAGCCCGACGGCACCCTGGTGCCGCTGCCGGCCCCGTGCGTGGATACCGGCATGGGCCTGGAGCGCCTGGCGGCGATCCTGCAGCACGTCCACACCAACTATGAAATCGATCTGTTCCAGGCGCTGATCCGCAAGGCCAGTGAACTGACCGGCATGGCCGACCTGGAGAACAAGTCGCTGCGCGTGATCGCCGATCACATCCGCGCCTGTTCGTTCCTGATTGTCGATGGCGTGCTGCCGTCCAATGAGGGCCGCGGGTATGTGCTGCGCCGGATCATCCGCCGCGCGCTGCGCCACGGCTGGATGCTGGGCGTGCGCCAGCCGTTCTTCAGCAAGCTGGTGCCGACCCTGGTCGAGCAGATGGGCGAGGCCTACCCGGATCTGCCGGCGCAGGCCGACACCGTCGTGCGTGCGCTGCAGGCCGAAGAAGAGCGGTTTGCCCAGACGCTGGATTCGGGCATGAAGATCTTCGACGACGTCGCCGCCCAGGTGACCGATGGCGTGATCCCCGGCACCGACGCGTTCCGCCTCTATGACACCTATGGCTTCCCGCTGGATCTGACCCAGGACATCGCGCGCGAGCGCGACCTGACCGTGGACACCGACGGCTTCGATGCAGCGATGAAGAAGCAGCGCGACGACGGCCGCAAGGCAGGCAAGGGCGGTGCAGGCGTGGTCCTGTCCGCCGAGCTGGTCGCCACCCTCAAGCCCACCGTGTTCCTGGGCTACGACCGCCTGCAGGCCGACGGCCTGACGGTGGTGGCCCTGCTCAAGGACGGCCGCCCGGTGGATGCGGTGCAGGCCGGCGACGAGGTCATCGTGCTCACTGACAAGACCCCGTTCTACGCCGAATCCGGCGGTCAGGTCGGCGACACCGGCACGCTGTCGGGCGCTGGCGTGCAGCTGCAGGTTGGCGACACCCAGAAGTTCGCGGGCCAGTACCACGGCCACGTGGCCCAGGTGACCAGCGGCAGCCTGAAGGTGAGCGACGTGATCAGCGGCGAGGTCGATGGCCAGCGCCGTGGCGCCACCATTCTCAACCACTCGGCCACCCACCTGCTGCACGCCGCCCTGCGCGAAGTGCTGGGTACCCACGTGCAGCAGAAGGGCTCGCTGGTGGCACCGGACCGCCTGCGGTTCGACTTCTCGCACTTCCAGCCGATCAGCGCCGAGGACCTCGCGGTGATCGAACGCAAGGTCAACGAACAGGTGCGCGCCAACAACGCCGCCGAAGTGCACAACATGGGCATGCAGGAAGCGCTCGATTTCGGCGCGATGGCGCTGTTCGGCGAGAAGTACGGCGAACACGTGCGCGTGCTGAAGATGGGCGATTACTCGACCGAGCTGTGCGGCGGCACCCATGTGGGCCGCACCGGCGACATCGGCCTGTTCAAGATCACCTCCGAGGGCGGTGTGTCCTCGGGCGTGCGCCGCATCGAGGCAGTGACCGGGCAGGGCGCGCTGGACTACGTGGCCAACGAGGAAGCGCAGCTCGCCGAAGCGGCCGCGCTGCTGGGCGGCACGGCCAGCGACGTGGTCGAGAAGATCCGCCAGCTCGGCGAGCGGCAGAAGAAGCTCGAACGCGAACTGGAGGGCCTGAAGGCCAAGCAGGCCGCTGGCGCCACCGCCGACCTCGGCGCGTCGGCGGTAGAGGTCAATGGCGTCAAGGTGCTGGCCGCGCGTCTGGAGGGTTTTGATGCCAAGGCCCTGCGTGATGCCGTGGATCGTCTCAAGCAGCAGCTGGGCGATACCGTGATCGTGCTGGCCGGCGTGCAGGACGGCAAAGCCGCCCTGGTTGCCGGTGTGAACGGCAGTGCAACGGGCAAGGTAAAGGCCGGGGAACTGTTGTCGCACATCGCCAGTCAGATCGGGGGCAAGGGCGGCGGTCGCCCGGATCTCGCCCAGGGTGGTAGTGAGGACGGGCCCGCCCTTGCCTCGGCGCTCGCCGCCGTAGTGGATTGGGTCACCCCTCGTATCTGAACGTCGTAAGCCTTGGCTGTCCTACTCCTTGATGGCGTGGGACGGCTGACGGTACTATGGCGAATCCTTTCCCTTTGTCGTGGGGCGTTCCTTGGCTGGGCGCCAAGCCGGTGGGGAAACACCACCGGTTCCATGGAGACTTGCAAAAATGTTGATCCTGACTCGCCGCGTAGGCGAAACCCTGATGATCGGTGATTCGGTCAGCGTGACCGTGCTCGGCGTCAAGGGCAACCAGGTCCGTATCGGTATCACCGCTCCGAAGGACGTTGCCGTGCATCGCGAAGAGATTTACCAGCGCATCCAGCGCGGCGACGAGCCGAATACCGCTGGAAGTGAAAATTCTTCCGATTAAGGCTTTACCTGAGGGCGCGGAAAACGTTATTATTCGCGCCCCCGCTGAGATGAAACAACGCAGCGGCGGAACAAGAACACTG
The DNA here is from genome assembly GCF_049310345.1 of Stenotrophomonas sp. GZD-301. Taxonomy (NCBI): domain Bacteria; kingdom Pseudomonadati; phylum Pseudomonadota; class Gammaproteobacteria; order Lysobacterales; family Lysobacteraceae; genus Stenotrophomonas; species Stenotrophomonas sp. GZD-301. The sequence continues at coordinate 89,096 of NZ_JBMOWY010000044.1, forward strand.
GAGCGGTGCCCGAGTGGCTGAAGGGGCTCCCCTGCTAAGGGAGTATAGGGTCAAAAGCTCTATCGAGGGTTCGAATCCCTCCCGCTCCGCCAGTTATGCAGAAGGCCTTCGTACGCAAGTACGAAGGCCTTTTTGTTTGGGCGGCCGATGCACCCGGTACGCCTCAGTCGGGGACGAAGGCGCGCTCTTCGTACGCAATGCGCTCCAGCCGTTCGCCCGTCCACAGCAGATACTCGATCCGGTCGGGATACCCGTAGCCGTCGTTGTGCGTGACGATCAGCAGGCGACTGTCGCGCCGGTGTGCGAAGCGCCCGTTGTTGAGGGTCTGGCCGGGATGGACCTGGCCGCTGACGCGGTCGATCAGGACGTACTCGATGCAGCCGCTGCCGCAGCCGGCCAGGTAGACGGTGAAGCGGTCCGCGAAGTCGAGGTCGCCGTCCTGGCTGTCGCCGCGCAGGTACATGTCCATTTTCCAGGTCACCCCGTCATGCGGAGGCCGGGTCGGTGCGAAGTGATCGATCCGGGTCAGCTCGACCGGATAGTCCTCCAGTTGCGGCGGGGCGGCCGAGCCGGCAAGGGCCAGCAGCAGCGATGTCGCGAGCGCGATGTACATCCGTGTTCCTCCAGTCGGGGCATCCAGCGGCGCAAAGCATCGCATGCCCGCAGCATGTAAAATGCGGCTGCCGCGGAAGCGCAGTAGCGCTTTCCGGCTCCCCCCTTATTTGCCTCCAGCCGCCGCCAGAGGATTTCTTTCCTCACTGGAGGCGTTGCCGTGTCCGTTGCCGTGTCCCGTATTGCCCAGGCCCGTTCGGGCCGCATCCCTGCCGATCGTCCGTCGGCTCCGTCCCTGTCCCTGCTCACCCTGGCCATGAGTGGCGTCCTCGGGCTGGGCCTGTTCGCCCCCGCCGCGCAGGCGGAGGAGGCGCCGGCGCCGCCGAAGGATGACGCCGCCCAGACCCTGCAGACGGTGCAGGTCACCGCCAATCAATTGGGCACGGTGACCGAGGGCAGTGATTCGTACACCCCCGGCACGATCGCCACCGCCACGCGGCTGGTGCTCAGCCCGCGGCAGACGCCGCAGTCGATCAGCGTGATCACCCGTCAGGAAATGAACGACTTCGGGCTCAACGGCATCGACGACGTCATGAAGGTCACCCCGGGCATCAGCATCGTCACCTACGACAGCGAGCGCACCGAGTACTACGCGCGCGGCTTCGCGGTGCAGAACTTCCAGTACGACGGCATTCCGATGGCGCGTGATTCGGCGTACTCGGCAGGCAACACGCTCAGCGATACCGCCATCTACGACCGCATCGAGGTGCTCAAGGGGGCGACCGGCCTGCTGACCGGCATGGGTGACCCCGGTGCGACGATCAACCTGGTGCGCAAGAAGCCGACCCGCACGCTGGCCGGCAGTGCCACGCTGGGGGCGGGCTCGTGGGACAGCTACCGGGCCGAAGTGGATGTCGGCGGCCCGTTGACCGAGAGCGGCCGCGTGCGCGGACGTGCCGTGGCGGCGTATCAGGACAAGCATTCCAACGTCGACCACTACCAGCGCAGCAACGAGGTCTTCTACGGCATTCTGGAAGCCGATATCGGCGACAGCACGCTGCTGACGGTCGGTGCCGACTACCAGAACAGCGATCCGAAGGGCTCCAGCTGGGGCGGCATTCCGCTGCTGGACAGCGCAGGCAACTTCAATGCGATGCCGCGCTCGTTCAACAATGGCGCACGCTGGAGCCGATGGGGCCAGTACGCCCGCACCGGCTTTGCGACGCTGGAGCACACCTTCGCCAACGACTGGGTCGCCAAGCTGCAGCTCAATCACCAGGTCAACGGCTACGACGCCTCGCTGGGTGCGGCGGCCGGCGGCAATCCCGATCCGGTTACCGGCGAGGGCGTGACCATGTGGCTGGGGCAGTACATCGGCAAGACCACCAGCAATGCCGCCGATCTGTACGTCAGCGGCAAATTCGAATGGTTCGGCCGCCAGCACGAACTGGTGGTGGGTGGCAGTGTGTCGCGCAAGCGCTGGGTCAACAACGGGTATTCGCCGCAGCCGGGCTATGTGAGCGACGTCGCCGACTACTACGCCTGGACCGGTGATGTGCCCGAGCCGGATTGGCAGTGGGGCTACGGTGACAACCAGGTCACCCGCGAGAGCGGGGCCTATGTGGTGGGCCGCTTCGACCTGGCCGACCCGCTGAAGCTGATCCTCGGCAGCCGCATCGCCAACTACACCTCCCCGGACACCGACGAGAGCGGCGTGGTCGTGCCGTACGCCGGCCTGGTGTACGACCTCAGCCGCAACGTCTCGGTGTTTGCCAGCTACAGCACCATTTTCAAGCCGCAGGGCAACCAGGACGAACAGGGCCGGGTGCTGGACCCGTTGGAAGGGCGCAGTTACGAGGCCGGCCTGAAGGCGGAGTTCTACGACGGTCGCCTCAACGCCAGCGCGGCGGTGTTCCAGCTGGAGCAGGACAACTACGCGCAACCGACCGGCGGCAGGACGCCGAGCGGCGACATCGCCTATGAAGGCCTGATGGGCGTGCGTACCAAGGGCTACGAGCTGGAGATCTCCGGCCAGCTCGCACCGGGCTGGCAGGTACAGGGCGGCTACGCGCACAAGATCGCGCGCCAGCAGTCCACCAAGGTCTCCACGCTGGAGCCGGAAGACCAGTTCAGCGTGCACAGCAGCTACCGCCTCACCGGGGCGGCGCAGGGCTGGAGCGTCGGGGGTGGTGCGCGTTGGCAGGGCAGTACGTTCGGCACCATCAGCAACCCCGCCACCGGCGGCAGCCAGGTCCATCGCACCGAGCCGTACTGGCTGCTGGACGCGATGGCGCGCTACCAGTTCAACGACCAGCTGTCGGCGACGCTCAACGTCAACAACCTGCTCGACAAGCGTTACTACACGATCTTCAGCTGGTACAGCACCTACACCTGGGGCGAGCCGCGCAATGTGCGCCTGACGCTGAACTACAGGTTCTGATCCGCGCAACGCACGACACCCCGGGCAACCGGGGTGTCTGCGTTTGAGGCCTGCTGTTTACAGTGCCAGCTCGAACACGATGACTTCCGCGTCATTGGCGTTTTCCAGCGTCAGCTGCGCCTCGTCGCTGACCTGCAGTGCATCGCCGGTCTCCAGGGTGATGCCGTTGACCTGCAGCTGCCCGCGGGCGACCTGTACATAGGCACCGCGCCGCGGCGCCAGCGGCAGGTGCACGCGGTCGTCGCCGTCCAGGATCGTCGCGTAGATGGAGGCGTCCTGGTGGATCAGCAGCGAACCGTCACGGCCATCGCGCGAGGCGATCAGGCGCAGCTGGCCGCGCTTGGTCTCCGGAGCGAAGTGGGTTTCCTGGTAGCTGGGGGTGATGTTCTCCTGGTCGGGGAACAGCCAGATCTGCAGGAAGTGCACGGGCTCGTCGGCCGAGTGGTTGAACTCGCTGTGGCTGACGCCGCTGCCGGCACTCATGCGCTGCACGTCGCCGTAGCGCAGCACCGAGCCGGTGCCCATCGAGTCCTTGTGTTCCAGCGCGCCGCCAAGCACGTAGGAGACGATCTCCATGTTGCTGTGGCTGTGGGTACCGAAGCCCTGGCCACCCTGGACGCGGTCTTCGTTGATCACGCGCAGCGGGCCGAAGCTGACGTAGCGCGGGTCGTAGTAGTTGGCGAAGGAGAAGGTGTGCATGGAGTTCAGCCAGCCGTGGTCGGCCTTGCCCCGGGTGTTGCTCTTGCGGATCTGCAGCATGGGAATCTCCTTGGGTGTTCGATGGTTTCGATGTCGGTCCGGGGCGGTGGTTGCCGTCCCCTTTCCTGTTGCGGCCAGTATCCGCTTGCGCGGCTGGCTTGAAAAACGGATAGTTTTGCAAGCCATCATCGAAAAATTCGAATGCTCAAGCTCAGCCTCGATGCCCTGCAGATCCTGGACGCCATCGACCGCCGCGGCTCGTTCGCGGCGGCCGGCAAGGCGCTGCACAAAGTGCCGTCGACGATCTCCTACACCGTCTCCAAGCTGGAGGACGACCTGGGTGTCCAGCTGTTCGACCGGGTCGGGCCGCGCGCGCACCTGACCGCGGCCGGCGAGGCGCTGCTGGAGGAGGGGCGGCACCTGCTGCGCGCCGCGCGCGAGCTGGAGATGCGGGTGCGCCGGGTGGCGTCCGGCTGGGAGGCCGAACTCACCGTGGCGGTCGATGCCATGTTCCCCCCGGCGCTGCTGGCCGATGACGTGCGGGCATTCACGGCGGTGGCCGAGCAGACCCGGGTGCGGCTGGTCAGCGAGGCGCTGTCGGGCACCTGGGAGGCCCTGCTGGATCGGCGCGCCGACCTGCTGGTGGGCGCGGCGGGCGAGGGGCCGAGCGGGGGCGGGTATGTGGTCGAGCCGATGGGGGTGGTGCGGTTCGTGTTCGCCGTGGCGCCCTCGCATCCGCTGGCGACAGTGCCCGAGCCGCTGGGGCGTGAGGTGCTGGCGGCGCACTGCGCGATCGCCGTGGCGGACTCGGCGCGCCGGCTGCTGCCGCGCACGGTCGGCCTGCTGATGGGCCAGGACACGGTGACCGTGCCCGATACGGCCAGCAAATTCCGCCTGCAGTGCGCCGGTCTGGGTTTCGGCTTCCTGCCCGAGCCGTACGTGCGCCAGGCGGTGCGCGAGGGACGGCTGGTGATCCGGCAGGTCGAAGAGCCCAAGCCGGATGAGACGTTCTGGCTGGCCTGGCGGACCGGCGAGGAGGGGGCGGGGCTGCGCTGGTGGCGCGAGCGCATGCAGCGGCCGCAGGTGATCGAGGGCTGGTGGCCTACGATGGCGGCGTGGCTGGGGCACGGCGCCTGACCGGCCGGCCAAGCTGAACCGGGGGTGCGCTGTCATGCCACCGTCATCCAGGTGCGATAGAGCGCCTGCGGCGCAGCCAGTACGCTGCCCGGCCCGTTGATGTCCGTACACGCCCATGAAACGCCTGCTGCTGTTGCTGCTGGCCGGGGCCGGCCTGTGGCTGGCTGCCTGCTCCTCGCTGACCCCGTCCGCGTCCACCTCGCTGAGCGATCGCCTGGTGGCACCCGGTGGCGTGTCCACGCTGCTGGATACCGCGCGTATCGCCGAAGCGGTGGACACGGTGCCCAACCGCCACGGGTTCGTGACCGCCCGCGCGGGTGTGCCGATCTTCTGGCGGGCCTTCGACCCCGGTCAGTACGGGGTCCGCTATCACTACCTCGCCCAGCAGCACGACAACGGCCTGCCGCTGCAGACCGGCCTGCAGCTGGCGGTGCCGCACCCGTTCCAGCCGCAGGCGCCGCGCGGCACCGTGGTGCTGCTGCACGGGTGGATGATGAACGGCGATGCGATGCTGCCGTGGTCGCTGCAGCTGGCGCAGGCCGGCTACCGCGTGGTCACCATCGACCTGCGCAACCACGGCCACTCCGGCGCTGGTCCGGCCGGCTATGGCACGTTCGAATCGGATGATGTGGTCGATGTGATCGGCGCGCTGCGCCAGCGCGGCGAAGTGGTTGGCCCGCTGTACCTGTTCGGCGTGTCCTACGGCGCGGCCACCGCGCTGTTTACTGCCGACAAGCTGGGCGACCAGGTCACCGGCGTGGTCGCGATGGAGTCCTTCGCCAATGCCGGCGACGCGATCCGCAGCATGATTCCGCACCTGATGTCGCTGCAGCCGACCGGCTGGAAGGCGCAGGCGCTGGCCGCCTACGGGCGCTGGCGCTATGGCGGGCAGGACATCGACCAGGTGATCGCCGCCGCCAGCCAGCGGCTGGACCTGGACCTGGACCGTGTCGATGTGGCGCACGCACTTTCCGACACGCAGGCCTGCGTGCTGCTGCTGCACGGCCAGGACGACCAGCATGTGCGCGTGGAGCAGGGGCGTCGACTCGCATCGTCCAGCCCGCGCGTGCACTACATCGAGATGCGCGGCGAGGACCACATCACGCTGCCGCTGCGCGTGGACCTGCTGGGCGGGGTGGTGGATGACTGGCTGGCGCATGACGACCATGCCGGCGGCGCGTGCCCGGCGCCGGCACTGCCGGGCGAGGCCGACCGGATGGCGATGCAGGCGGCGGTGCATGCACCGCCGCGCGGATGACGGTCGCGGGGACAGGGCGCGCGGGCGAAAAGCCAAAAAAAAACAGCAGCCGATGGCTGCCGTTTTCGTCGATGCAATGGTGCGCCCGGAGAGATTCGAACTCCCGACCGCCTGGTTCGTAGCCAGGTACTCTATCCAACTGAGCTACGGGCGCATTTGCATTGTCTGATTGTAGTGCTGCTCGCGATGCAGTGGTGCGCCCGGAGAGATTCGAACTCCCGACCGCCTGGTTCGTAGCCAGGTACTCTATCCAACTGAGCTACGGGCGCATGTGCATCGCGTTTTGTACTGCTGCTGCCAACGGCGGAGTTGTCAGCCTGTTGATGGTGCGCCCGGAGAGATTCGAACTCCCGACCGCCTGGTTCGTAGCCAGGTACTCTATCCAACTGAGCTACGGGCGCGTCAACAGGAGCGGAATTATGCGGATCGACGTCGCATTCGTCAACGCTTTTGTGAAGGTCTTCATTCAAATGAATGAAAAAGTGCGTCGGCCACGGCCTGCGGCGCCTTCATCCAGGCGAAGTGATCGGCGCGTGCGCCCAGCGCGGCGGCGGACAGGACGGTCAGCGTCGATCGTACCTGCGGCAGTTTGGCCAGCAGGCCCTGCATCGACGATGCCGGGGCCAGCCAGTCGTCGGCCATGACCACCGCGGTCGCCTGGCCGCGGACGCCGTGCATGGCCCGGTCCAGATCCTGCGCGATGCCGTCGCCGGCGTAGTGGTTGCTCAGGCCCACGCGCGCCCAGTCGCGGATCAGGCCGCGCGCTTCGGTGCCGCCGAACCCCAGCCGGCGCCCGTGCAGCACGCCCTGGCGCTGGGCCAGCCACGGCAGGAAGCGGTAGATCAGCGGCAGGGTCCAGCCGCGCGGGGCGGGGAAGGTGCGCCAGTACGGCGTGCCGCTGGCGACCAGCCAGAACCGGGTGAAGACGTCCGGGTGCAGCCCGGCGAACGCACAGGCGAGCTGGCCGCCGAGGCTGTGGCCGCCAATGATCAACGGCGCGCTGTCCTGCGCCTGCACCTGCGCCAGGCTGGCGGGGAGGTCACGCTCGAGGATCTCGCGGTAGCCCCAGTCCTGCGTGCGCGACGGACGCAGGCTGCTGCTGCCGTTGCCGCGCCACTCATGCAGGTGCACGGCGATGCCGCGCGCGGCGAGCGTCTCGGCCAGCGGCAGGTAGTGGCGTGCGGCCACACCCAGCGCCGGCAGCCACAGCAGGCGCGCCTGCGGCGTGGCCGGGCGGCGCACCAGCAGGTCGGTGCGGTGGCCATCGTCGGCCTGCACGGGCAGCGTCAGCGCATCGATCATGCCGGACGCGCCGCACCGAAATGATCGATCACCAGCACCTCGCTGCGGCCGGGGTAATACCCGCTCTGCAGGCCGCGTGCGACGTAGTCGATGGCGGCCTCGCAGGCATTCGGCACTGACAGGCCCTGGCACAGCTGCGCGGCGATGGCCGACGCCAGCGTGCAGCCGGTGCCGTGCGCATCGACCGGCAGGCGTGCGTGGATGAAGTCATCGCGGGTGACGCCGTCGAAGTACCGGTCGACCACGCGCGGGCCTTCGTCCAGGTGACCGCCCTTGAGCAGAACGGCCCCCGCGCCCAGTGCCAGCAGCGCACCGGCGGCATCTTCCGCATCATCGGCGGTGACGATGCGACGGCCGAGCAGCAGTTCGGCTTCCGGGATGTTGGGGGTCAGCAGCGTGGCCAACGGAATCAGGCGGGTGCGCATCGCGTGCAGCGCGCTGTCCTCCAGCAGCTTGGCGCCGCTGGTGGCCACCATCACCGGGTCGAGCACCACGTGCGGTGGGCGGTGCTTTTCCAGTGCGTCGGCAACCAGCCCGATCACCTCGGCGTTGGCCAGCATGCCCAGCTTCACCGCGTGGATCTCGAAGTCGGCGAAGCAGGCATCGAGCTGTGCCTGCAGGAACTCCAGCGGTGGTACATGGACGGCGGTGACGCCGCGGGTGTTCTGCGCGGTCAGCGCGGCGATCGCCGACAGGCCATGCACACGATGCGCGGCAAAGGCCTTCAGGTCGGCCTGGATGCCTGCGCCGCCCCCGGAATCGGAACCGGCGATGGTCAGGGCTGAAACGGGAGTGGATGGGCTCATGCGCCGATTGTGCAGTGTTTGCGGCAGCGGTGCTGGCGCGCGCTCAGGGGCGTTGCAGGCGCCGCCATTGCGCATACAGCACATAACCCAGGCCGGTGCCGCCGGTCAGCAGCGCCGGGGCGAGCAGGGCGTCGTAGCCGAAGCGTAGGAACAGCCACGCGCCGAGGATGCCGCCAGCGAGGAAACCGCTGACGATCAGGCCGCTGAGGGTCAGTCGACGGATCGGCAGTGGCAGGCCGCGCAGGAGATGCCCCAGCCCGATGCCCAGATCGGTGAACATGCCGCTGAGATGGGTGGTGCGTACCACCGCACCACTGAAGGTGGTGGCCATCGCGTTCTGCAGGCCGCACGCCATCGCGGCGGCGAGCGCACCCCAGATCTGCTGCTGCTTGAACAGCGGAATGGCGATCAGCAGCAACAGCGATTCCAGGGTCAGCACCACGCCATAGCGGCGGCCCAGCTGCAGGGCGCTGTCCTGCACGATCATGCCGCTGAGCGTGGCACCCAGGCAGAACGCGATGAGCAGGCCCCACAGGTGCCCGACCACGCGCCAGTCGCCCTGCGCCAGGGCCATGCCGAGCTGGCTGGTGGTGCCGGTCATGTGGCTGACCGCCTGGTGCTCGAACCCGAGGAAGCCGACCACGTTGACCATGCCCGCCACGCAGGACAGCGCGATCGCGCCGACCCACACCCACGTGGGCAGCCGGATGCTCATCGGCCGTGGACGGCGTTGATCACGCGATGCTCAGCGGCCCGCGGGTGGGCCGTTGAACTGCACATCGGAGAACTGGCCGCTGGCCGGATCGAACACCGCGCCCCAGAACTGCGCGCCGCCATCGCAGACGCGGATCGCCTCGCGTGCCGGATCGATGTCGCTGCCATCGGGCAGGTGGAAGGCGTTGAGGTAGATCACCTGGCGGCCGTCGCGTTCGATGCCGACGTACTGGCGGTCGAAATCGCCGGCCTTGGGCACCTGTGCCTCCAGCGAGGGCAGGGCGGCTTCCAGCTGCTCGACCTGCTGGCGGCTCGGCGCCCAGTAGCCGGTGACCCGCCCCGGCTCGCGGCCGGGGCTGGTGCGCGAGCAGGTATCCAGCACCTGGGCGGCGATCACCGGGCGGGTGACCACCCAGGACTGGCCGGTCTTGATCGCGGTCGGCACGGTGCTGCCGGGGCGCGTGTTGGACGGCGTGCAGGCTGCCGCCAGCGCAGCGAGCGCCAGCGGCAGGACGGCACGGGACAGGGAACGGTTCACAACACCTCCGAGGCGTAATCGGCCAGGCGCGAACGCTCGCCACGGCGCAGCGTGACATGGGCGCTGTGCGGCCAGTTCTTGAAACGGTCCACCGCGTAGGTCAGGCCCGAGGTGGTTTCGGTCAGGTACGGGGTGTCGATCTGTTCGACGTTGCCCAGGCAGACGATCTTCGTGCCGGGACCGGCACGGGTGATCAGCGTCTTCATCTGCTTGGGGGTGAGGTTCTGCGCCTCGTCCAGGATCAGGTAGCGCGACAGGAAGGTGCGCCCGCGCATGAAGTTCAGCGAGCGGATCTTGATCCTGCTGGCGATCAGGTCGTTGGTCGCCGCACGCCCCCAGGCGCCGCCTTCCTGGGTGTGGGTGAGCACCTCCAGGTTGTCGGTCAGCGCGCCCATCCACGGCGTCATCTTTTCCTCCTCGGTACCGGGCAGGAAGCCGATGTCCTCGCCGACGCTGACCGTGGCGCGGGTCATGATGATCTCGCGGTAGCGCTGCTGGTCCATCGTCTGCGCCAGGCCGGCGGCGAGCGCGAGCAGGGTCTTGCCGGTGCCGGCGGTGCCGAGCAGGGTGACGAAGTCGATCTCCGGGTCCATCAACGCGTTGAGCGCGAAGTTCTGTTCGCGGTTGCGCGCGCTGATGCCCCAGACCGCGTGGCTGCCGTGGCGGAAATCGTTGACCAGCGACAGGGTGACCTTGTCGCCGTCGACCTTGGCCACGCGCAGCTCGACCTCATCGTCGCCGGGCAGGTAGGCGTACTGGTTGGGATGCCAGTTCTCATCGTCGCTGGCAAGGATTTCGTAACTGGTGCGGCCCTTGTCGCTCCAGCTGCGCAGGTTGTCGGTGTGCTTCTTCCAGAAGTCCTCCGGCAGCTCGGTGGCGCCGGTGTAGAGCAGGCTGAAATCGTCCAGCGCGCGATCGTTTTCGTAGTCTTCCGAGACGATGCCGGCGATGGCCGCCTTGATCCGCAGGTTGATGTCCTTGGACACGAACACCACCGGAATCTCCGGAATCTGCTCCTTCAGGGCCAGGATCGCGCCGAGGATGGCGTTGTCCGGGATCACCGCGCCGAAGCTCTTGCCCGCGTCGAAATGACTGGTCTGGAAGCGCAGCAGGCCCACGCTCTGCTTGCCGCGCAGCTGCAGGCCGTTCGGACGCTGCAGCGGGATGCCATCGGCGAGGTTGTCCAGGCCCGACGCCTGCACCAGCTCATTGAGGAAGCGGCTCACCTGGCGCGCATTGCGGCTCGCCTCGGTGGTGCCCTTCTTGCCGTTGTCCAGCTCTTCGATCACCTGCATCGGCAGGTAGACATCATGCTCCTCGAACTTGAACAGCGCGGTTGGATCGTGCATGAGCACGTTGGTATCCAGTACGTAGATGCGCTTGCCTCGGGTCATCGTCATTTCCTGGTGGCAGAACAGGGACAAGCCATCACGGCCTGCGGGGCAGGGTGATGGCCATTGGGGGGTGCCGGGTTGCTCACTGGGTTTTCGCGGCCTTCAGGGCTTCAAGGACGGATGCGGCGTGGCCGGCGACTTTCACCTTGCGCCACGACTGCACGATACGACTGTCGGGTGAGATGAGGAAGGTGCTGCGTTCGATGCCACGCACCTGCTTGCCGTACATGTTCTTCAGCTTGATCACGTCGAAGGCGGTGCACAGCGCTTCGTCGGCATCGCTGATCAGCGGAAACGCGAATCCCTGCTTGGCGCAGAAGTTGTCGTGCGATTTGACCGAGTCGCGGGAGACGCCGAACACGCCCGCATCGAGGCGGGTGAAGTCCGGTAGCAGGGCGTTGAAGTCGATGCCTTCGGTGGTGCAGCCCGGCGTGCTGTCCTTGGGGTAGAAGTACAGCACCAGCCACTGGCCGGCGAGTGCGCCGAGGGTGGTGTGTTCGCCGCCGGACAGGGCCAGCGGAAGTGCGAGGGTGGTGCTGTCCAGGGTGTCGCCGTCGTTCATGAGGTCCTTTCCGGATCCTGGGGTACGTCTACTACAACTGCATGAAACACCGCGCGCTCGTGACGAACGCGCGAAGTCGTCAGAACTTCATCGGGTCCATGATCGCGTCCAGGTTGAGGTGGTCGCAGAACTCGAGGAAATCGTCGCGCAGTGCGGCGATGTGCATGTTGGCGGGCACGCCGATGGTGACCTGCGCGGAGAACATTTCCGCACCGGTCTGCATGGCACGGTAACGCGTGCTCTGCAGGTTCTCGATGGTGATGCCCTGGCGGTCGAAGAAATCGGCCAGCTGGAACAGGATGCCGGGCTTGTCGGCGGCGATCACTTCCACGATGTAGGGCAGCAGGTTGGACTGCGCCTGTTTGGCACCGGTGCGGTACCAGACCAGCTTCAGGCCTTCCTCGCGCTCCAGGCGGGTGAGCATCGCCTCGAGCTTGGCGACCGAGTCCCACGAGCCGGTGGCCAGGGCGGTAACCGAGACATCACGGCCCACGGTAGCCAGGCGCGCATCGACCAGGTTGCAGCCACTATCGGAGATCCGCCGGGTCACGGGCAGCAGGGGGGACTCCGGATGCGTCGTATAGGCGTTGATCAGGAGATGGTTTTCGGTCGGCGCAGGCCGCGGCGTGGTGTCGGTCAAGGTGGTTCCGGTAATGCAGGGTGAGTCTGAACGGCACCGGCGACGGCCCGTTCACCTGGGTCCAGCATACTTGCCCGCGCTTTCGACCCGCAAGTAACATGCAAAGTACATCCGGCCGGCGTTTAGCCCGGTCAGCCTCCCCCTCTCTTCAGAGCATCGTTTCCTTGTCCCTTTCCGGTCTCATCACCGCGCTGGCGACGCCTTTCCAGGCCGACGGCGCATTGGATCCCGACGGTTGGCAGCGCCTGCTGCACCTGCAACTTGAGGGTGGTGTCCGCGGTGTGGTCGTGGCCGGCTCGACCGGCGAAGCGGCTACCCTGTCCGACGACGAATACGACCTGCTGCTGCGCAGCGCGGTCAAGGCTGTGGGCGGCCGCATCCCGGTGCTGGCCGGGACCGGGCTGTCGGGAACCGCCAAAACCATCGAGCAGACCCGGCGTGCGGCCGCCAACGGCGCCACCCATGCGCTGGTGGTGACGCCGCCCTACGTGCGCCCGACCCAGGCCGGCCTGATCGCGCATTACCGCGCGGTCGCCGACCAGGGCGGCCTGCCGGTGGTGCTCTACAACGTGCCCGGGCGGACCGGTTGCGACATGCTGCCCGAGACCGTGGCCGAGCTGGCCCGGCATCCGAACATCGTCGGCATCAAGGAAGCCGTTGGCGACACCGGCCGGGTCAACGCGCTGCTGGCACTGCGTTCGCCCGACTTCGCCATTCTCAGCGGCGATGACGGCACCGCCGCGCGTTCGATCCTGTCCGGCGTCGATGGCCTGATTTCGGTCGGGTCCAACGTCCTGCCCGGCGCGTATCGTCGCATGTGCGATCTCGCCGCTGCCGGCGAGCGCGAGGCGACCGAGTCGTGGGATGCGCGACTGGAGCCGTTCCATGAATTCTGCGGTGTGGAATCCAATCCGATCCCGGTGAAGGACCTGCTGCGCCGGATCGGCATCGGCGACGGACTGCGTCTGCCCCTGCTGCCCTTGTCCGAAGCCCACCATGCCGCCGCCGGCCATCTGGCCACCGACATTGGTGCGCTCGAAGCACTATCCAGCCACTGATCGACAGTGGCCTGACCCAGGAGATTCATATGCGTCAATCCGTTTCCGCCATTCGCGTGCTGTCCTTCGCGATTCTGGCCACCGCCACCCTCGTGGGCACCACCGGCTGCTTCAAGCGCGGTGCCAAGGGCGACTACGCGCTGGCCCCGGAAGTGCGTCCGCTGGAAATCCCGCCGGATCTGACCGTGCCCAGCACCAGCGGCGGCGCGCAGCTGCCGGCATTGGCATCGCAGGCGGCCAAGCCGGCCCCGGCCGCGTCCACCCAGGCGCCGACCAACAGCGCCGGCTTCACCGTGGCAGGCAGCAAGGAAGACGTGTTCGCCAAGGTCGGCACTGCACTGGAGTCGGTCGATGGCGTGAAGATCGCCAGCAAGGCCCAGCTGCTGGGGTCCTATGACGTGGCCTACGAAGGCAGCGACTTCCTGGTGCGCGTGGTGACCGTGGAAGCCGGCGCCTACATCTCGGCCGTGGATCCGCGTGGCCTGCCGGCCACCGGTGCTGCCCCGGTCAAGCTGCTGGGTGAGCTGAAGGCCAAGCTGGCACCGTAAGGTGCCAGTAGGTGACGCCGGGCGCTGCCCGGTTGCACCTGGCGCCGGTCGAAAACAAAAAAGGCGCCGTGGGCGCCTTTTTTCGTTACCGCTCCAGGTATTGGAGCTTGTCCGGCTTGCCGTCCCACTCGCCGGCATCGGCGGGCGGATCCTTGCGCACGGTCAGCACCGGCCAGGCCTTGGCCAGCTCGGCGTTGAGTCCCACGAACACTTCCTGCCCGGCGGGCACGTCGTCTTCGGGGAAAATGGCATTGACCGGGCATTCCGGCTCGCACAGGGTGCAGTCGATGCACTCGTCCGGATCGATCACCAGGAAGTTCGGGCCCTCATGGAAGCAATCCACGGGGCACACTTCCACGCAATCGGTGTGTTTGCACTTGATGCAGTTTTCGGTGACGACAAAAGGCATGGCTGGATCTGAATCCGACAGTAAGCCGGACAATTCTAGAACAGGTTGGGCGCTGGCGCGGGATTCGATCTCACTTGGGCGTGCAACCGCCTGCGCCGGCGGTGCCGCTCACCAGCGGAACGGGGTGTCGGGCAGGCCGGCGATGCCGGTGTCCACGGCGAACACGCTGCCGGCGTGCGGGGCGGCGGCGAGCGCCTCGGGGCTGTAGTCCAGGCGCGAGCTGGTGACCATCAGCCGGGTCAGGTCGGGGCCACCCAGGGCCACGCAGGTCGGGTTCTTCACCGGCATCGGCACGATCCGGTCAATGCGGCCATCGGCGCCATAGCGCACCACCCGGGACGCGCGCCACTGCGCATTCCAGAGTCCGCCCTCGGCGTCGATGACGGCGCCGTCGGGTTCCCAGTCCGGCGATTCCAGCTGGGCGAAGCGGCGCGGATGGCGGCAGCGGGCGCTGTCGGCGTCGTAGTCGCAGCACCACAGCTCCGGCCGCACCGAGTCGCAGTAGTACAGGGTGCCGCCGTCGGCGCTGAAGCAGATCGCGTTGGGAATCACCACGCCGGGCAGGCCGAGGTCGCGCAGGCCGTGGCGCGCGCTGTACTGGTAGAACCGGCCCAGCGGCGCCCGCGCCGGATCTTCGTTCATGGTGCCGAACACCAGGTTGCCGGCGCGGTCGGTGCGGCCGTCATTGCTGCGGGTGCTGGCCACGTCGGGCTGCACATCGGCCAGCCAGTGCAGGGCGGGCACGCCATCGGCGGCGTCCAGATTCATCCGCTGCAGGGAGCCGGCCAAAGCGAGCAGCAGCTGGCCATCCTCGCCTTCGGCCAGGCAGCCGGGCCGGTCCGGCAGCGCCCAGTGGCGGTGGGTGTCGGTGCCGGGGTGGTACTGCCACAGCCGCCGTTCGCTGATGTCCACCCAGAACAGGCACTGGCGGCGGGGCGACCACAGGGCGCCTTCGCCGTGGGTGCAGCGGCTGTCGACCAGCAGGGTTGGGGTGGGGGCGTGGCGGGTAGCGGTGTCCGTCATCGGCTCGGAGGCGTGGGCAGGGGGCCCTGCATTCTGCCATCGCGGGCAGGCCCAGCCTGCGCTGGCGGCATGCGGCGGTGCACGATTGCGCCGCCGGCGGCGACCCGGCCAAGATGATGGCCGCCGGTGGACAGCGGATCCACTTCCTTCCTCTTCCTTGCGGATGCGCCCATGTCCACTGCGTCAGCCAGCCTCGCCGTGCGCGGGGAGAACACCGCCTTCATTGTTCTGATCAGCTGTGTGGCCACCATCGGTGGCTTTCTGTTCGGCTTCGACAGTGGCGTGATCAACGGCACCGTCGACGGCCTCAAGCAGACCTTCCACTCCAGTGAGGCCGGGATCGGCTTCGAGGTGGCCTCGATGCTGCTGGGCTGCGCGATCGGCGCGTTCTTCGCCGGGCGTCTCGGCGACCGCCTGGGCCGGCGCGGGGTGCTGATCATCGCCGCGGTGATGTTCCTGTTCTCCGCCCTGGGCGCCGGCGCGGCGGAAAGCTCGCTGGTGTTCATCATCGCGCGGGTGGTGGGCGGCGTCGCGGTTGGCGCGGCCAGCGTGATGTCGCCGGCCTACATCGCCGAGGTGGCCTCGGCGCGGTACCGGGGCCGGTTGGCCACGGTGCAGCAGATCGCCATCATCAGCGGCCTGTTCTGCGCGTTCCTGAGCAACTACCTGCTGGCGCGTGCGGCCGGCGCCTCCACCGAGGCGTTGTGGCTGGGGCAGGCGGCCTGGCGCTGGATGTTCTGGATGCAGGCGCTGCCTTCGCTGCTGTTCCTGGCATTGCTGATGGTGATTCCGGAGAGCCCGCGGTTCCTGGTGGTCAAGGGCCGCCGGGAGGCGGCGCTGGCGGTGCTGACCCGGCTGTACGGGGTGCAGGAGGCGCAGCTCAAGATCGCCGAGATCGAGGGATCGCTGGCCCAGGACCAGCACCGCCCGCGCTTCTCGGACCTGATCGGCAAGACCACCGGGCGGCTGCGGCCCATCGTCTGGGTCGGCATCGGCCTGGCCGTGTTCCAGCAGCTGGTCGGCATCAACGTGGTGTTCTATTACGGCGCGGTGCTGTGGCAGGCGGTCGGCTTCTCGGAGAACGACGCACTGCTGATCAACGTGCTGTCCGGCGCGCTCAGCATCGGCGCCTGCCTGCTCACCGTGGTGCTGATCGACCGCATCGGCCGCCGTCCGCTGCTGTGGATCGGCTCGGTGGGCATGGCGGTGTCGCTGGCGCTGATGGTGGTGGCGTTCTCCAGCGGGACGCTGGTGGACGGCGGGCTGCAGCTGTCCGATGGGATGGGCCGGCTGGCGCTGGTGGCGGCCAATGCCTACGTGGTGTTCTTCAATATGTCCTGGGGCCCGGTGATGTGGGTGATGCTGGGCGAGATGTTCCCCAACCAGATCCGGGGCTCGGGCCTGGCCGTGGCCGGGGCGGCGCAGTGGACCTCGAACTTCGCCATCACCGTGACCTTCCCGATGCTGCTGGCCGGCATCGGCCTGGCCGGTGCCTACGGCATCTATACCGCCGCGGCGGTGGTGTCGATCTTCTTCGTGCTGCGCTACGTCAAGGAGACCAAGGGCAAGGAGCTGGAGCAGATGGAGGGATGAGTGGCGCCTGGAGGGCGGGCCGCCCCGGGCGGCCTGGCCGGCGCGGGCACGGCGGGCGGGCGGCGGCCCAACGCAAAAACCCCGCCGGAGCGGGGTTTTTGGCTTTTCTGCGCGACGACTGGTGCTCCCTAGGGGACTCGAACCCCTGTTTTAGCCTTGAGAGGGCCACGTCCTAACCTCTAGACGAAGGGAGCAGGCTTTGTCGCGAACTGCGCAGCGCGCTAGTATATTGACCTAGATGCCATTGGGCAATCCCGAAACTTCAACCGGAAGCGCCAACATCAATTCCTCTGCTACATCACCGTTCAGCCTGCGCGTGATCCCGCGCGACCAGCACAACATCTCCCGCAAGGACATCAGCCCCAACGCCCTGCGCGTTCTGTACCGGCTGCGCGATTCCGGGTTCGGCGCCTACCTGGTCGGTGGTGCCGTGCGCGACCTGCTGGTGAACGGAAACCCCAAGGATTTCGACGTCGCCACCGACGCCACGCCCGAGCAGGTCAAGCAGTTGTTCCGCAACTGCCGGCTGATCGGCCGCCGCTTCCGCCTGGCGCACGTGGTCTTCGGCCGCGAGATCATCGAAGTGGCCACCTTCCGCGCCAACATCGATGACGGCAGCGGCGACCGCGAGATGGAAAACGGCATGCTGGTGCGCGACAACGTGTACGGCAGCATCGAAGACGATGCCGTCCGCCGCGATTTCACCTGCAACGCCCTGTACTACGCCATCGAGGACTTCTCGGTGCGCGATTACACCGGTGGCTTTGAAGACGTGCAGGCACGCCTGATGAAGCTGATCGGCGATCCCGAGCAGCGCTACCGCGAAGACCCGGTGCGCATGCTGCGTGCCGTTCGCCTGGCGGCCAAACTCGGGTTCCAGATCGAGGACGCCACTGCCGAACCGCTGCCGCGCCTGGCCAACCTGCTGTCCGAAGCTGCCCCGGCACGCCTGTTCGAGGAAGTGCTGAAGCTGTTCCTGTCCGGGCACGGCGTGGCCAGCTTCGAGGGGCTGGAACGCTACGGCCTGCTGCAGGTGATGTTCCCGGAGAGTGCGGCCGCGCTGCGCAGCAACCGCAGCGGCGCGCTGCGCCGGATGGTGATCGAAGGCCTGCACAACACCGACCTGCGCGTGGCCAACGACGAGCCGGTGTCGCCGTCGTTCCTGTTCGCGCTGCTGCTGTGGCCGGCGTTCTGCCGCGCGCTGGCAACCCTGCAGAAGCAGGGCGTGGCGCTGGAAGAGGCGCAGCGTCGCGCCGCCGACCGGGTGACCCTGCACCAGCTGACCACGATCGCGCTGCCGCGCCGTTTCTCGCTGCCGATGCAGGAGATCTGGCTGCTGCAGGGGCGCTTCAGCTCGCGCCAGCGCAAGCGCGTGTTCCGCACCTTGACCCACCCGCGCTTCCGGGCCGCGTTCGACTTCCTGGTCCTGCGCCAGGTGGCGTCCAGCGAGCACCAGGCCGATGTGGAGTTCTGGCGCGAGGCCCAGCAGCAGTCCGGCCACGAGCTGGAGTCCACGCTCGACGCGGCCCATGCCGATGCCGAGCTGGACGGGGAAGACGGTGCGCCGCGCAAGCGTCGCCGCCGCCGTCGCCGGCCCGCCGGCGGTCCTGCCGCCAGCGAGTAAGCCGTGACCCTGGCCTGTATCGGGTTGGGCGCCAACCTCGGGGACGCCGCGCAGACCCTGCGCGATGCGTTCCAGGCGCTGGCGGCGCTGCCGCACACCACGCTGCGGGCGCGCTCGCAGCTGTACGGCACGCCGGCATGGGGCAACGTGGACCAGCCGCCCTTCGTCAACGCCGCCGCCGTGCTGGACACTGCGCTGGCGGCACCGGTCCTGCTGGAGGCGCTGCTGGCGATCGAGCGCGACTTCGGGCGGGTCCGCGAGCCGGGCCTGCACTGGGGGCCGCGCACGCTGGACCTGGACGTGCTGCTGTACGGCGAAGAGGTCATCGACCTGCCGCAGCTGAAGGTACCGCATCCCTATCTGCATGAGCGCGCGTTCGCGCTGTTGCCGCTGGCCGAAATCGCCGGCGAGGCGCTGATTCCCGGGCATGGTCGCGTGCGGAATGCTGCAATGCAGGTGGAGGCCTGCGGGATCGCTCCAATAGGAGGATAATGCCGGGCTTATCGCCACCGGTTATCAGCTCATGAGTACCCACGCAGACAGCAAGCCCTGGACCGTCCCCGCACTGGCGGAGGCCAAGCGCAACGGGCAGAAGCTGGTGATGTTGACCGCTTACGATGCTGGCTTCGCGCGCAGTTTCGATGCCAACGGGGTCGATCTGATCCTGATCGGCGACTCGCTGGGCATGGTGGTACAGGGACACGATTCGACCCTGCCGGTCACCACCGACGATATGGTCTACCACACCCGCGCCGTGGCCCGGGTGGTGCAGCGCGCGCTGGTGATCGCCGACCTGCCGTTCGGCGCGGACGCCAGCCCGGAGCGTGCCTTCGAGGCCTCCGTGCGCCTGCTGCAGGCCGGTGCCGAGATGGTCAAGATCGAAGGCGCCGGCTTCAAGCTGGACGTGATCCGCTACCTGGTCGAGCGTGAGATTCCGGTCTGCTCGCATCTGGGCCTGACCCCGCAGTCGGTGCTGCGCCTGGGCGGCTACCGCGTGCAGGGGCGTGGCGATGCTGCCCGCCAACTGGTCGAGGATGCCAAGGCCGTGGTCGAGGCGGGCGCCGCCATCATGGTGCTGGAGTGCCTGCCGACCCCGGTGGCCGCTGCCGTCACCGCCGCCGTGGCGGTGCCGACCATCGGCATCGGCGCCGGCCCGGAGTGCGACGGCCAGGTGCTGGTCCTGCATGACTTCCTTGGGCTGGACAGCGGCCATCGCCGTCCCAAGTTCGTCAAGGATTTCCTTGCCGAAGGTGGTTCCATCGCCGGTGCCGTCCGTGCCTTTGCCGACGCCGTGCGCGACGGCTCCTTCCCCGACGCAGAACACGCCTACGCCTCATGATCGACACCGTCACCGAACTGTCCCGCCTGCGCGCCGTCGTCAACGGCTGGAAGCGTGAGGGCCTGCGCGTCGCGCTGGTGCCCACGATGGGCAACCTGCATGCGGGCCACTACTCGCTGGTGACCCTGGCGCGGCAGTACGCCGACCGCGTGGTCTCCAGCGTCTTCGTCAACCCGACCCAGTTCGGCCCGAACGAGGACTTCACCCGCTACCCGCGCACGCCCGAGGCCGATACATCCGGCCTGGAGCAGGCCGGCTGCGACGTGCTGTGGCTGCCCACGGTCGAATCGATGTACCCGTTCGGCGTGGCGCTGGCCGCCAGCGTCAACGTGCCGGGCATCAGCGGTCTGCTGGAAGGTGCGCACCGCCCGGGTCACTTCGACGGCGTCTGCACCGTGGTCTCGCGGCTGTTCAACCAGGTCCAGCCGGACGTGGCTGCGTTCGGCAAGAAGGACTACCAGCAGTTGGCGGTGATCCGCCAGATGGTGGAAGACCTGGCCTTCCCGATCCAGATCGTCGGTGGCGACATCGTGCGCGAGGCCGACGGCCTGGCCATGAGCTCGCGCAACCAGTACCTCAATGATGAGCACCGCCAGGTGTCGACCACCATCCACCAGGTGCTGCTGGCCATGCGCGAAGGCTTCATCGCCGGCAAGACGCGCAGCCTGATCGAGGCGGAGGCTACCGCCGCGCTGCAGGCCGCCGGCTTCCAGGTCGACTACGCCGTGGTGCGCCTGCCGGACCTGTCCGAACCGGCCGACGCCAACGATGGCACGCGCGTGGCCCTGATCGCCGCCCGCATCGGCACCACCCGGTTGATCGACAACCTGGAGTTCTGAGCCGTGGGGCCGGCCGCTGGCCGGCGCCACCCGCTGCCGTCACCTGCCTGAACCGTCGGCAGCGGGCAGGGCGCACCCCCTGCCGCCTGCCGCCCGGGTGCTAGAATTTCCCTTTCCTTTACCGTTGTTGCGTGCCATGCACCTCTCCCTGCTGAAGACCAAGATCCACCGCGCCACCGTCACCCACTCCGAGCTGAACTACGAAGGTTCCATCGCCATCGATGACAACCTGCTGCAGGCCACCGGCATCCGTGAGTTCGAACAGGTGCATATCTGGGACGTCACCAACGGTGCGCGTTTCTCCACCTATGCCATCCGTGCCGAAGCCGGCAGCGGCGTGGTCTCGCTCAACGGCGGCGCCGCGCGCCACGTGCAGGTGGGCGACATCATCATCATTGCCGCCTTCGCCAGCATGAGCGAAGAAGAAGCTGACAGCTTCAAGCCGAAGTTGGTATATGTGGACGGCAAGAACCAGATCTCCCACACCAACGACACGATCCCGACCCAGGCCGCATGACACAGCACAACGGATTCGACCCGCTTCATTCCCATGCCCAGCGCCTGCGCGGCGCCAGCATCCCGTCGCTGCTTGCCGCCGAACCGGAGCGGGCACGAACGTTGGGGCTGCGGGTCGGTCCGTTGTACGTCAATTTCGCGCGGCAGAAGTACGACCGCGCGGCGTTGGATGCGTTGCTGGAACTGGCCGCCGGGTGCGACGTCGCCGGTGGCCTGCAGCGCCTGTTCCGCGGTGAAACGGTCAATGTGACCGAAGGCCGCGCGGCGCTGCATACCGCGCTGCGTGGCGACCTCGGCGGCGCACCCGTGGCGGGCGAGGCGTTCGCCACCGCCGCGCAGGTGCGCGCACAGATGGGCGAACTGATCGCGGCGCTGGAGCAGACCAACGTCACCGATATCGTCAGCGTCGGCATCGGCGGGTCGGACCTCGGTCCGCGTCTGGTCGCCGATGCGCTGCGGCCGGTGAGCGGGGCGCGCTTCCGCGTGCATTTCGTATCGAACGTGGACGGCGCGGCCATGCAGCGCACGCTGGCCACGCTGGACCCGGCCACCACGGCCGGCATCCTGATTTCCAAGACCTTCGGCACCCAGGAAACCCTGCTCAACGGGCAGATCCTGCACGACTGGCTGGGCGGCAGCGACCGTCTGTATGCGGTCAGCGCCAATCCCGAACGCGCCGCCAAGGCCTTCTCGATCGCCGCCGGCCGTGTGCTGCCGATGTGGGACTGGGTGGGTGGGCGCTATTCGCTGTGGTCTGCGGTCGGTTTCCCGATCGCGCTGGCGATCGGTTTCAAGGGCTTCGAGCAGCTGCTCGACGGCGCGGCGCAGATGGACGCGCATGCGTTGAATGCACCGCTGGACCAGAACCTGCCGGTGCTGCATGCGCTGACCGACATCTGGAACCGCAACCTGCTCGGTCATGCCACCCATGCAGTGATGACCTATGACCAGCGCCTGGCGCTGCTGCCGGCTTATCTGCAGCAGCTGGTGATGGAAAGCCTGGGCAAGCGCGTTCAGCGCGACGGCAGCCCGGTCACCACCGACACCGTGCCGGTGTGGTGGGGCGGGGCGGGAACCGACGTGCAGCACAGCTTCTTCCAGGCGCTGCACCAGGGCACCAGCGTGATTCCGGCCGATTTCATCGGCTGCGTGCACAACGATGATCCCTATGTGGTCAACCACCAGGCGCTGATGGCCAACCTGCTGGCGCAGACCGAGGCGCTGGCCAATGGCCAGAGCAGCGACGACCCGCACCGCGATTACCCGGGTGGCCGCCCGAGCACCATGATCCTGCTCGACGCGCTCACCCCGCAGTCGTTGGGCGCGCTGATCGCGATGTACGAACACGCCGTGTACGTGCAGTCGCTGATCTGGAACATCAACGCCTTCGACCAGTTCGGCGTGGAGCTGGGCAAGCAGCTGGCCAGCCAGCTGCTGCCGGCGCTGCAGGGTGACGCGGCCGCCATCACCGACCCGGTGACGCTGGAGCTGCTGGGCCACCTGAAGGCCTGATCGCCCCGGCCCCGTAGCGCCGACCAACGGTCGGCTCTACCGGCGCGTGCGGG
>NZ_JBMOWY010000045.1:0-93492 GCF_049310345.1 Stenotrophomonas sp. GZD-301
CGTGCGCCGCATCCATGCGGCGCCACGGCCCCGCGAACCCACACACCCCCACCCTCGATGGGGGGCGGTGGCCAATGAAGAGCAATGGGTGAAAGCGGGCAGGGAGACAATGCCGGTGTGGGGCGAGCTTGATCTTTGCTTTAAATCCAACAAGTTGCCGTATTCATTGAATGTGGGATCTTGAAAGCCGTTGTGGCGCTGTTAAACTCGGCGCGTCGACCCCTTTCCTGGATGCATCCCATGCTGCGTATCGCACTGGCCACCGTGCTTGGCCTGGCCCTGGTTCCCGCCGCCCACGCAGCCGTGGATTGTTCGGTGAACACCAGCGCTTCGCCGCTGCCGCTGCCGGCCACCGCGATCGCGCCCGTGGCCGATGAGCTGTACATCCGCAACGTGCAGCTGGGCATGCCGGCTGGCGTGCTGACCTCCAATTTCGATCAGCACCAGTCGCTGGACCGCGTGCTGCAGCGCCTGCGCATCGACGGCTGCCAGAACATCGCCAAGGCGATGCCGGGTGCACCGGCGATCAAGCCGAACGACCCGGCGGCCTACAAGCCGCAGACCGAGTTCGACAACACGCCGTGGCGCTTTGACATGAGCCAGAACGGCAAGCGCATGACCGCCGAGGAATTCGACGCCTGGATGAAGGCGCGCGGTGTGCGCGTGGTCAAGGCGCGCCCGGCACCGGCTGCCGTGCCGGCTGCCGCCGAAGCACCGGCTGACACCAAGCCGGGCGAGAAGAAGTAAGCCGCCTCGCGCGGAGCTCATGACCACACGCCGGCCCCCCGCCGCGTCCGCGCCCCGACCACGTCGCCCCGAGCGGCGTGCGTCCCCGCAGAAGTCCCCCTCCGCGGGCAGTGCAGGTGCCGTGCGGCACGGTCTGGCCCGGGTGCTGTCCAAGGCGGGCCTGTGTTCGCGCACCGAAGCGGCGCGCTGGATTGCCGACGGACGGGTCACGGTGGATGGGCGGGTCATCAACAACCCCGAGTACCCGATCATCGACGGGCGCCACCAGGTGCGCGTGGATGGACGCGCGCTGGATGCGCCGCGGCGCATCCACCTGATGCTCAACAAGCCGCGCGGGCTGGTCACGACCGCACAGGATGAGCAGGGCCGCGACACGGTCTACCGGTGCCTGGACGGTGCCGGCCTGCCGTGGCTCGCGCCGGTGGGGCGCCTGGACAAGGCCAGCGAAGGGCTGCTGCTGTTCAGCAACGACCCGCAGTGGGCCGCGCGGCTCACCGACCCGGCGACCGGGCCGGACAAGACCTATCACGTGCAGATCGACACGATTCCCGATGCCGCGCAGCTGCAGGCGCTGTGCGCCGGCATCGAGGATGACGGCGAACGCCTGTGCGCGCGTCGCGTCGACCTGCTGCGCAGCGGCGAGAAAACCGCCTGGCTGGAAGTGGTGCTGGAGGAGGGGCGCAACCGCCACATCCGCCGCCTGCTGGCCGCCTTCGACATCAATGTGCTGCGCCTGGTGCGCGTGGCCATCGGACAGCTGCCGATGGGCGAGCTGGGCAAGGGCGCCTGGCGCGAACTCAGCCAACACGATCTGGACCTGCTGTACGCCGCGGCCAAGGGCGCTGCGGCCTCACCGTGACCTCGCGGCCTGCCGGCATGTGGCAGGCCAGTCGACCCGGGCAATGGATGGCCTTCGAAGGGACATTCCGTTCATCACCGGGAGCAAGACCATGCACGTCAATTCTTTCCGCCGTTCCCTGCTGCGCAGCGCCTGCCTGCTGGTGCCCGTCGCGCTGCTGAGTGCCTGCGGCGGCCATAAACAGGTGGCCAAGGCGCCGCCACCGGCAACCGAGCAGATCGTGGAGATCCGCACGCCGGAGCTGGACGGCCGGGGCAGCTACCGCTTCCTGATGAGCGATGGCGACAAACGCATGAGCGCCGACGAATTCGATGCGTGGATGAAGGCCAACGGCATCCGCGTGGCCAAGGGCAACGCACAGGATCGCGCCGCCGCGCCGGTGGTGGTGGCCAGCAAGGAAACGGCGAAGGACAAAAAGAAAAAGAAGTGACGCGCAGCGCGCGTCCGGGCAAGGGTGGGGACAGGGGGGGGGGGGGGGGGGAAACATCCCCCCACCCCCACCAGGAGGACCCCATCACGACGACCATAGTGTGTGGGGGGGGGGGGGGGGGTGGGGGGGGGGGGGGGGGGATACCCCCCCCCCCTACACCCTGGCGCGGATCACCCCTTGATGACGCCCAGCTCGACGCCGATGCGGGTGAACGCGCCGATCGCGCGGTCCAGATGCTCGCGGGTATGCGCGGCGCTGATCTGGGTGCGGATGCGCGCCTGGCCCTTGGGCACCACCGGGAAGAAGAACCCGATTGCGTAGATGCCTTCCTCGAGCAGGCGCTCGGCGAATTTCTGCGCGAGCGGGGCGTCGTAGAGCATCACCGGGCTGATCGGATGCACGCCCGGCTTCACGTCGAAACCGGCCGCGGTCATCTTCTCGCGGAAGTAGGCGGTGTTGTCGGCCAGCGTGCTGCGCAGGTCGCCGGCGGCGGCCAGCATCTCGAACGCCTTGATGCCGGCAGCCACCACGTGCGGCGGCAGGGAGTTGGAGAACAGGTAGGGGCGCGAGCGCTGGCGCAGCAGCTCGATCACCTCTGCGCTGGCGGTGGTGAAGCCGCCCAGCGCGCCGCCCATCGCCTTGCCCAGGGTGCCGGTGATGATGTCGATCTTCTCCAGCACGCCCTTGACCTCGGCCGAGCCGCGGCCGGTGGCGCCGAGGAAGCCGGTGGCGTGGCATTCGTCGATGTGCACCAGTGCGTTGTACTTCTTGGCCAGCGCGGTGATCTCGTCCAGCGGCGCGATGAAGCCGTCCATCGAGAACACGCCGTCGGTGGTGATCAGTTTGGTTTTGCAGCCGGCGGCATCGGCGGCCTGCAGCTGCGCTTCCAGGTCGGCCATGTCGCAGTTGGCGTAGCGGAAGCGCTTGGCCTTGCACAGGCGCACGCCGTCGATGATCGACGCATGATTGAGTGCGTCGGAGATGATCGCGTCGTTTTCGCCCAGCAGCGGTTCGAACAGGCCACCGTTGGCATCGAAGCAGGCCGCGTACAGGATGGTGTCCTGCTTGCCGAAGAAGTCGGCGATCTGCTTCTCCAGCTGCTTGTGCAGGTCCTGGGTGCCGCAGATGAAGCGCACCGACGCCATGCCGAAGCCGTGGCTGTCCAGCGCATCCTTGGCCGCCTGGATCAGGTCCGGGTGGTCGGCCAGGCCGAGGTAGTTGTTGGCGCAGAAGTTCAGCACCGTGCGGCCGTCGTCCAGGGTGATCTCGGCCGACTGCGGGCTGGTGATGATCCGTTCGGACTTGAACAGGCCCTGGGCGCGGATCGCCTCCAGTTCTTCAACGTAGTGCTGGGTCAGCGGGGCGGAGGTGGCATCGCTCATGGCAGGCAGTCTTCGGCACGGGAAAACCGGGATTTTACCTGTCGCCGCCGGTGCCGGGGCCGCGGGGTGGTGGCCGCCGGGCGCGGGGGTGACGGGGAACGGTTGCGCACGTGATTGTTGCATCGCAATATCAATCAGGTTAAAAAACCGTAAACCCCGCCGCACCCGCCCACCCCCACGCCCCGGAGAGACCCCGCATGAACCACGCCACGCGCTGTACCGCCGCCGTTGTGCTCTGCGCCGCCCTGCTTGCCCCGTTTGCCGCCAGTGCCCAGGACGAGGCCGAGTCTCCCTTCAGCTGGAACGTCACCGCGGTATCGGACTACGTGTTCCGTGGCGTGTCGCAGACCGACGAGGACCCGACCCTGCAGGCCGGTTTCACCTACACCTCGCCGGTGGGCCTGTACACAGGCGTGTGGGGCTCGGGCGTGGACTTCGGGCCGGGCGACCCGAACATGGAGATCGACTACCTGATCGGCTACGGGGTGGATGTCACCGACGGCGTCAATTTCGACGTGCTGCTCAACCGCTACACCTACCCGGGTGCCAGCGAGCTGAACTACAACGAGCTGATCACCACCACCACGTTTGCCGAGCAGTACAAGCTCACGGTGGCCTACACCAACGACCTGTCCGGGTCCGATACCAAGAGCTGGTATTACGCGGTGGGCGGCGAGTGGGGCCTGCCCAATGACTTCACCCTGAGCGCGAACGTGGGCCGCACCTCGCTCGAGACCGATTTCGGCAAGGACTACACCGACTTCAACGTTGGCGTGAGCCGCCAGTTCGGCCTGTTCAACCTGGGCCTGGGGTACCACGGTACCGACGGTGCCGGTCGCGACAACAATGGCAGGCTGGCCGACAACCGCGTGGTGTTCACCGTGGCCGTGGGCAAATGACCTGACACGGCGATACGCATGAAAAAGGCGCCGAAAGGCGCCTTTTTCGTTTGCCGGGTGCATACCGACCGGCGTGCTGCCTCAATTCCAGCTCAGTACCACCTTGCCGGCCTTGCCCTGTTCCATCAGGTCGAAGCCCTTCTGGAAGTCGTCGATCGGCAGCTGGTGGGTGAGCACCTTGCCGAGCGGGAAGCCGGACAGCACCAGCTGGGTCATCTTGTACCAGGTCTCGTACATCTTGCGGCCGTAGATGCCCTGCACGGTCAGGCCCTTGAAGATGATCTTGTCCCAGTCGCAGCCGGCGCCCTTGGGCATGATGCCGAGCATGGCGATCTTGCCGCCGTGGTACATGCAGTCGAGCATGTCGTTGAACGCGCGCGGGTTGCCGCTCATTTCCAGGCCGACGTCGAAGCCCTCCATGTGCAGGTCCTTCATCACGTCCTTGAGCGAGGTGTTGGACACGTTGACCACGCGGGTGGCGCCCATGTCGGCAGCCAGCTTCAGGCGGAAATCGTTGACGTCGGTGACCACCACGTTGCGCGCACCGATGTGCTTGCAGATGCCGGCGGCAATGATGCCGATCGGGCCGGCACCGGTGATCAGCACGTCTTCGCCGATCACGTTGAACTCCAGCGCGCAGTGCGCGGCGTTGCCATACGGGTCGAAGAAGGCGGCCAGCTCGGACGGGATCTGGTCGGGGATGGGCCACAGGTTGCTGGCCGGCATCACCATGTATTCGGCGAAGGCGCCGTTGACGTTGACGCCGATGCCCACGGTGTTCGGGCACAGGTGCGGGCGGCCGCCACGGCAGTTGCGGCAGTGGCCGCACACGATGTGACCTTCGGCCGAGACGCGCTGGCCGATCTCATAGCCGGTCACACCCGGGCCGATCTCTGCGATGCGGCCGACGAACTCGTGGCCGATGGTCAGGCCCGGCTTGATGGTGCGCTGGCTCCATTCGTCCCACAGGTAGATGTGCAGGTCGGTACCGCAGATGGCGGTCTTTTCCAGCTTGATCAGGACTTCGTTCGGGCCCGGGGTGGGGACCGGAACCTCTTCCAGCCAGATGCCCTTGGCGGCTTCACGCTTGACCAGGGCCTTCATTGTTTGCTGCGCCATCGGGGTGGAACTCGTCTGGGGGAAAACGCGGATTATAGAGCCGCCGGCGGTTTTCCCATGCTGCGTTGCGGGTGGTCCGGGGTCCCCCCGGGGGGCCATGACTTCCGGGCATCGGGCCGGGGCGGGCGCTGGGCTACACTCGGCGGTTCTTTCACCAGGGGCTGCTCAATGCGCTCGAACCTGCTCGCTTTCTCCGTCGTCGCCAGCCTTGGGCTGGTCCAGGTCGCCCATGCCGCCGAAGGCATGTGGGTGCCGCAACAGCTGCCGGAGATCGCCGGCCCCCTCAAGCAGGCCGGCCTGAAGCTGTCCCCGGAGCAGATCTCCAACCTGACCGGCGACCCGATGGGCGCGGTGGTCGCGCTGGGCGGCTGCACCGCCAGCTTCGTGTCGCCGCAGGGCCTGGTGGTCACCAACCACCACTGCGCCTATGGCGCGATCCAGCTGAACTCCACCGCCGAGAAGAACCTGATCAAGGACGGCTTCAACGCACCGACCCTGGGCGATGAACTGAGCGCCGGCCCCAATGCCCGCGTGTTCGTGCTCGACCAGATCACCGACGTGACCGACCAGGCCAAGGCCGCCATCGCCGCCGCCGGCAAGAACCCGCTGGCCCGCACCCGCGCGCTGGATGCCTTCGACAAGGCCCAGACCGCCGCCTGCGAAGCCGATGCCGGCTTCCGCTGCCGCCTGTACAGCTTCTCCGGCGGCAATACCTACCGTCTGTTCCGCAACATGGAAATCAAGGACGTCCGCCTGGTCTACGCGCCCCCGGGCAGCGTGGGCAAGTTCGGTGGCGACATCGACAACTGGATGTGGCCGCGCCACACCGGCGACTTCTCGTTCTACCGTGCCTATGTGGGCAAGGACGGCAAGCCGGCCGCGTTCTCGGCCGACAACGTGCCCTACCAGCCCAAGCACTTCCTGAAGTTCGCCGACCAGCCGCTGGGCGCCGACGACTTCGTGATGGTGGCCGGCTACCCGGGCCGTACCAACCGTTACGCGCTGGCCGGTGAGTTCAACGAAACCGCCAGCTGGACCTACCCGACCATCGCGCGCCACTACAACGCGGTGATCGACCTGATCGGCAAGGCCGGCCAGCAGGACGCCGACATCAAGGTGAAGTACGCCGCCACGATGGCCGGCCTCAACAACACCGCCAAGAACTACCAGGGCCAGCTGGACGGCTTCAAGCGCATCGACGCCGCCGGCCAGAAGCAGGCCGAGGAAGCAGCCGTGCTGGCATGGCTGAAGAAGCAGGGCGCCGCCGGCAAGCCGGCACTGGCCGCGCACGCGCAGCTGATCAAGCACCTGGAAGAAGGCCGCGCCACCCGTGACCGCGACCTGATCGTGGGCCAGTTCAACAACACCTCGGCGCTGGGCTCGGCGATCACGCTGTACCGCCTGTCGATCGAGCGCAGCAAGGCCGACGCCGAGCGTGAAGCCGGTTTCCAGGAACGCGACCTGCCGTCGATCGAGGGGTCGCTCAAGCAGATGGACCGCCGCTACGTGGCGCGCATGGACCAGCAGCTGCAGGCTTACTGGCTGAGCCAGTACGCCGCACTGCCGGCCGCGCAGCGCAACAACGAGGTGCTGAACCAGTGGCTGGCGGGCAGCGACAAGGCCGCCATCGACGGTCTGGTCGGCAAGCTGTCGGGTACCAGGCTGGGCAGCCTGGATGAACGCCTGAAGTGGTTCAAGGCCGACCGCGCGGCGTTCGAAGCCAGCACCGATCCGGCGATCCAGTACGCGGTGGCCGTCATGCCGGCGCTGCTGAAGCAGGAAGAGCAGAAGAAGACCCGCGAAGGCGAGTCGCTGGTCGCGCGTCCGCTGTACCTGCAGGCGCTGGCGGACTACAAGAAGAGCCAGGGCGAGTTCGTGTACCCGGATGCCAACCTGTCGCTGCGCATCACCTTCGGCAACGTCATGGGCTATGCGCCGAAGGACGGCGTGGCCTACACCCCGTTCACCACGCTGGAAGGCATCGTCGCCAAGGAAACCGGCGCCGATCCGTTCGATTCGCCCGAGGCGCTGCTGGATGCGGTCAAGGCCAAGCGTTACGGCGGCCTGGAAGACAAGCGCATCGGCTCGGTGCCGGTGAACTTCCTGTCCAACCTGGACATCACCGGCGGCAATTCGGGTTCGCCGGTGCTGGATGCCAACGGCAAGCTGGTCGGTCTGGCGTTCGACGGCAACTGGGAATCGGTCAGCTCCAACTGGGTGTTCGACCCGGTGATGACCCGCATGATCTCGGTGGACAGCCGTTACATGCAGTGGATCATGCAGGAAGTGGCGCCGGCGCCGCAGCTGCTGAAGGAACTGAACCTGGCCAAGTAAGCCGGGCAGGGTAGATCCAAGGGGCCCCGCTGCGAAAGCAGCGGGGCCTTTTTTGTGGCGCGGGTCGGGCGCGGGGCGGCCACGAACGGCGCGGCAATGAACGGCGCCGCCACCCGGCACGGGTTCGGTGCGTCAACCGGGTATCATCCCTGTTCCGCGCGCTTTCACAGGATGTGAACGAAACGCCGGAACTCCTCCCCCCAAGGACCCCTTGCTCGCATGCGCATTCTGCTTGCCCGTCACGGCGAAACCCCGTGGAACGCCGAAGGCCGCTACCAGGGCCAGATCGATATCCCGTTGTCGCCGATCGGCGAAGCCCAGGCCCAGGCGCTGGGCGAACGCCTGGTCTCGGTCGACATCACCCGCGCCGTCGCCTCGCCGCTGTCGCGTGCCCAGCGCACCGCCCAGCTTGCGCTGGGCAGCGCGCGTGCCGACATGCTGCTCACCGAGCCGGACCTGCAGGAAATCGCCCACGGTGAGTGGGAAGGTCTGCTGGCCAGCGAAATCAATGAGAAGGATCCCTCGCGGCTCAAGGCCTGGCGCGAAGAGCCGGACACCGTGCTCATGCCCGGTGGCGAATCGCTGCGCCTGGTCCTGGAGCGCAGCTGGCGTGGCCTGGCCCGCGCCGCCGACGGCCTCGGCGAGCACGACACCCTGCTGGTCGTCGCCCACGATGCCGTCAACCGCGTGATCCTGTGCCGCATCCTCGGCTTGCCGCTCTCCCGCCTGTGGACCTTCCGCCAGGCGCCGACCACCCTCAACCTGCTCGAAGGTCCCGACCTGGACAGCCTGGAAGTGGTCCGCCTGAACGACTGCGCCCATCACACGCCGTTCTTCGGCGAAGCCAAGCACCGCGCGCTGTAACGCCGTCCCGTCCCGCCCCGTCGTCCGCCACATTGATCCAACGCCCATGACCATCGCCCGCCCGCACACCCTCACCGACTGGCTCACCTACATCGAGCAGCAGCACCCGGCCACCATCGACATGGGGCTGGATCGGGTGCGCACCGTGGCGCAGGCGATGGGCCTGGGCGCGCCGGCCGCCCGGACCATCGTGGTCGGTGGCACCAACGGCAAAGGCTCCACCGTGGCCTTCATCGAGGCCATCGCACGCGCCGCCGGCTGGAAGGTCGGCGCGTACACCTCCCCGCACCTGCTGCGCTACAACGAGCGCGTGCGCATCGACGGCCAGGACGTTGCCGACGAGGCGCTCGTCGCCGCGTTCGCTGCGGTTGAACAGGCGCGTGGCCAGACCACGCTGACCTATTTCGAGTACGGAACCCTCGCCGCGCTGCACCTGTTTGCCGCTGCCGGGCTGGACCTGGCCGTGCTGGAAGTCGGGCTGGGCGGGCGCCTGGATGCGGTCAACATCGTCGACGCCGACGTGGCCGTGATCACCACCGTGGACATCGACCACAGCGACTGGCTCGGCGAAGACCGCGAGGCAATCGGCACCGAGAAGGCCGGCATCATCCGCGGCTGGAAGCCGGTCATCCTCGGCGAGACCGATCCGCCGTCCAGCGTGCTGGCCCGCGCCTACCTGGTGGGCGCCAACGCGATCCGTGGCGGCAGTGACTTCTTCGACGACGTCATCGATGCCGGGCAATGGCGCTGGCGCGATGTCGGTTTCCGCATCGACCTGCCGACGCCGGCGCTGCGTGGCCCGATCCAGCGGCGCAATGCCGCGTCGGCGATTGCCGCGCTGCGCGCGCTGGACAAGCCGCTGCCGCGCGCGGCGTTCGTGGAGGGCGTGGCCAATGCGCGCATCCGCGGCCGCCTGCAGTCCTTCGACCGTGCCGGTGTGGAGGTCCTGGTCGATGTAGGCCACAACCCGCAGGCCGCGCGGGAGCTGGCCGCCGCGCTCAAGGCCGCACCGGTCGCCGGGCGTACCGTGGCCGTCTTCGCGGCATTGCAGGACAAGGACGCGGCCGGCGTGGTCGAGGCGTTGGCCGGGGAGGTCCAGGCGTGGCATCTGGCCGGCCTGGATGGTGCACGCGCGCAGAGCGCCGACGCCCTGCAGGCGCGCCTGGCCGGCACGGCCGCCGCCGAGGGCCGCCGCCATGCCGGTGTGACCGATGCGCTGCACCAGGCCCTGCGCGATGCACAGCCCGGTGATCGCGTGCTGGTGTTCGGTTCCTTCCACACGGCCGCGCAGGCGCTGCAGTGGCTGGAAACGACCCCCTGAGTCCGCACGGCGGTCCTGTGCCGCCGTTCAGCCGCATTCGACGCCGCGCGTGCGCGCGACCGTATAATCGCCGTGGCATTCCGCCGCGCCGCCCTGCCTGCCTTCCGTGGATACTCCTCTGAAACAGCGACTGATTGGTGCCATCGTTCTGGTGGCTTTGGCCGTGATCTTCCTGCCCATGCTGGTCAAGGGCCCTGCGCCGGACAGTGGCGTGGCCAATGTGCCGATCTCCGCACCGGCTGCACCGGCGGACGGTCAGTTCGAAACGCGCGAGCTGCCCCTGGTGGCGCCGACCGGTGCCGCCACCGGCCTGCAGAGCGGGGTGTCCACCACCCAGCCGCTGGCCGACAGCGGTGCCGTGGCTGCCGATGCGGCGCCGGCTGACACCTCGCCGGCGGTGGCCGCGGGCAATTACGCGGTCAGCTTCGGAGCCTATGGCAGCGAAGCCGACGCCGATGCGGTGATCGCCTACCTGAAGAAATCGCAGCTGCCCGGCTTCCGCGAGCCGGCCACGATCAACGGCCGCCAGGCCTGGCGCGTGCGTGTGGGTCCCTATGCCGATCGTGCCCAGGCCGAGTCGGCCCGCCTGCAGGCGGTGAAGGTGCGCAGCGACGTGAAGGCCGAAGTGGTGACACTGGATGCCGGCGCCGGCAGTGCCGTGGCCGCCACGCCGGCACCGACGCCGGCGGCGACGCCCGCTGCCACGCCGCCCAGCGCTTCCACCGCCAGCCCGGTCGCGGCCACCACCGTGAAGACCGAAGCGCTGCCGCCCGAACCGGTGGCCGCCGCCAAGCCCGAGCCGAAACCGGCCGCGCCCAAGCCCGAACCCAAGCCGACCCCGGCCAAGCCGGAACCTGCGGCCACCGTGGCCGCGCCGGCCGCCCCGGCCGCCAGCAGCGTCGGTTTCGCCGTGCAGCTGGGCGCCTTCGGGCAGGCCACCGAAGCCAACGCGCTGCGCGACAAGGTGCGTGCGGCCGGCTTCAGCGCCTTCGTCGAGCAGGTGCGCACCGACAAGGGCACGTTGAACCGCGTCCGCGTCGGGCCGGTGGCCAACCGCGCCGACGCCGAAAACCTCAAGGCCCAGGTCGCGGCCAAGGTCGGCGTGGCCGGCATGGTCCGCCCGCACCCTTGAGCCCCGGCATGCACCGCCTGCCGGCCCCACGGCCCCACTGCGGCGCGCGGGCGTGATCGACATCGTGCTGCTGGCGCTGATCGGCACTTCGGTGCTGCTCGGGCTGATGCGCGGCTTCGTCGGCATCGTGGTCGCCACGCTGTCCTGGCTGCTGGCCGGCTGGGCGGCGTTCCTGTTCGGCAACGACGCCGCGCACTGGTGGGCCGCACCGGTCGCGCCCGGCACCGGCCACTACGTGGGCGGCTACCTGGGCGTGTTCCTGGCCGTGATGATTGCCGTCGGCGGCATCGGGATGCTGATCAAGGCCGCCGTGAAGGTCACCTGCCTGACCGGCGCCGACCGCCTGCTGGGCGGGGCGCTGGGTCTGGTCCGCGGGGCGTTCCTGGGCTGCGTTCTGTTGATGCTCGCCGCCTTCACGCCGCTGCCCGACGAGGCCGCCTGGCGCGACTCCCAGGTCCGCCCGCTGCTCCAGCCCGGCGTGCGCTGGATGCAGGCGCAGCTGCCCGAGGTGGCGCTGCCGGAGGTGAATCTGCCGCAACTGCCGCCGCTGGAATTGGGCAAGCCGCTCGCGACAGGCGATAATGGTGTGCTTGGCGAGGTAGTGGCAGGGCGCGGATGGCCGCGTCCGGTTGACGAGGCGAGGGACCCGGTACCTGCCGACGCTGCGGCGCGCGGACCGGCTTCCACACTGCCCACCAACATCGAGCCGGCGCGCGCGCGTCCGGACGACACCGCTCCGTCGCGGAACGGTTCCCCCGGCCAGGCACGGCCACCTTCACTGTAGATGGGCACAGCCCAGCGGAGATTCGCACCATGTGTGGCATCGTCGGAATCGTCGGCAACCAGAACGTCGCCGGGCAGTTGTATGACGGCCTGACCGTCCTCCAGCATCGCGGCCAGGATGCGGCTGGCATCGCCACCGCCGACGGCACCCGTCTGCGCGTGCAGAAGGCCAACGGCCTGGTCCGCGATGTGTTCGACGCCAAGCGGATGTCGACCCTGGAGGGCCGCGTCGGCATCGCGCATGTGCGTTACCCCACCGCCGGTTCGGAAGGCATGGATGAAGCGCAGCCGTTCTACGTCAATTCGCCGTACGGCATCGCGCTGGCCCACAACGGCAACCTGATCAACACCGAAGCCCTGCGCCAGCAGGTGTTCGAGCAGGACCGCCGCAACGTCAACACCGATTCGGACAGCGAAGTGCTGCTGAACGTGTTCGCCTACGAGCTGGACGCGCAGCGCCAGCTCACCCCGGAAGCGGCGATCCGTGCCGTGGCCGGCGTGCACCGCCGTTGCAAGGGCGGCTATGCGGTGATCAGCGTGGTGCTGGGCCTGGGCCTGGTCGCCTTCCGCGATCCGCACGGCATCCGCCCGCTGGTGCTGGGCAAGCGCGCCCATGCCGAAGGCGATGAGTACATCGTGGCCTCCGAGTCGTCCGCGCTGGACGTGCTGGGCTTCCAGCGCGTGCGCGACGTGCGCCCGGGCGAGGCACTGGTGATCACCGCGCGCGGCGAGCTGTTCTCCGAAGTGTGCGCCGAGCCGGCCGAGCACAGCCCCTGCATCTTCGAGTACGTGTACTTCGCGCGCCCGGACTCGATGATCGACAACGTCTCGGTGCACAAGGCGCGCATGCGCATGGGCATCAAGCTGGGCGAGAAGATCCTGCGCCTGCGCCCGGACCACGACATCGACACCATCATCCCGATCCCGGACACCTCGCGCGATGCCGCGCTGGAGATCTCCAACACGCTCGGGGTGAAGTACCGCGAAGGCTTCATCAAGAACCGCTACATCGGCCGCACCTTCATCATGCCGGGGCAGGGTGAGCGGGTGAAGTCGGTGCGTCGCAAGCTCAACCCGATCCACCTGGAGTTCCGCAACCGCGTGGTGCTGCTGGTCGACGATTCGATCGTGCGCGGCACCACCAGCCAGCAGATCGTGCAGATGGCGCGCGACGCCGGTGCGCGCAAGGTCTACCTGGCCAGCGCCGCGCCGCCGGTGCGCTACCCCAACATCTACGGCATCGACATGCCGGCGGCCGAGGAACTGGTCGCGCACAACCGCAGCGTCGAGGAAATCGAGGCGCACCTGGGCTGTGACTGGTTGATCTACCAGGACATCGAGGACATGGAAGCGGCGGTGCGCGAAGGCAATCCGGAGCTGAAGACGTTCGATTCCTCGTGCTTCAACGGCATCTACCCGACCGGGATCGAACCGGGCTACTTTGAACGCATCCAGCAGCTGCGTTCGGATGATGCCAAGCACAAGCGGCGCGCCTGAGGCCGTTGGCATGAGCGAGGGGCTGGACACTGCCGCCGGCAACCTGCTGCGCGCCGCGCAGCAGTGCCTGGCCGAACCCGATCCGCTGCGCAAGGTCGCGTTGACCCAGCACTATGCGGCGCAGTTCCGCGCCGGGCGCCTGAAGGCACCGGCCGAGGCGCCGCCGCCCGAGCCGATCCGCATGCCGGGCCGCCCGGCACGGCCGACTCTGGTCCACCCGCGCAACCTGCCGCGACGCGGCCTGGGCAGTGCGGAGGGGCGTGCCGCGTTCATCCACGCCATCGCCCACATCGAACTCAATGCCATCGACCTGGCCTGGGATGCGGTGTACCGCTTCCGCGGCCTGCCCGGCTCGTTCCACGCCGACTGGGTGGGCGTGGCCGACGACGAGTCGCGTCATTTCATGCTGCTGCATGACCGCCTGCAGGCATTGGGCCATGCCTACGGCGACTTCGACGCGCACAACGGCCTGTGGGAGATGTGCGAGAAGACCGCGCATGACGGCCTGGCACGGATGGCGCTGGTGCCGCGCGTGCTCGAAGCGCGCGGGCTGGATGTGACCCCGGGCATGATCGTCAAACTGCGTTCCAGCGGCGATGCCGACACCGCCGACGTGCTGGAGATCATCCTGCGCGAGGAAGTGGCGCACGTGGCGGCCGGCTCGCGCTGGTACCGCTGGTACTGCACCCGTGCAGGCGTCGAACCGCGGCCGCGCTTCATGGCGCTGCTGAAGGAGTACGCCGGCGGTTTCCTCTATGGCCCGTTCAATCTCGAAGCGCGGCTGCTGGCCGGTTTCGACGAGGACGAACTGGCCGAGCTGATCGAGCAGACCGAGATGCGCGGTCAGGCGTTGGCCAGCACCACGCGCTGACCGTCTTCGGTCGGCCGGTTCACGTAGAACAGCCCCGGTCCGGGCCGGTAGGGCAGCTCGCGGGCGGCATCGTCGGCGGCGTACAGCAGCGCCGTGTCGCCGAGCGCATCGAAATTCCAGTGCGCGGACTGCATCAGGTAGTGCTGCCGCAACAGGCGTTCCTGTGCGGCATCCAGCGGCTGGCCGGCCAGCAGCCTTGCGGCGATGGGCAGCAGCGGCGCCGGCAGGGCCAGCGCCGGGTCCTGGTCGGGTGTGGCGCGCCAGGGCACGCCGGCCGCCGCTGCACGCTGATGCAGCAGCCGCAGCGCGATCCACTGGTAGCGCGGGTCGATGGCCCGTCGCAGGACCACCGCCGCGTAGACGTGCAGGGTGGGCAGCAGGCGCACGCTGCGGCTGCCGGCCCGGCGCTGCTGCTGCCACTGGTGCCATACGTCCACCCACACCGCGTCCTCGCCCAGGCCCAGCATGGCCTGCCAGTGGCGGCACTGTTCCTGCGCGCGCCGATGGACGTCGCTGGCGCGCAGCAGTGACAGCGGCGGCGTGGCGCCGTCGGCCAGGCCGTGGTCATCGATGATCTGGCCCAGCGGGCGGGTCAGCAGTTTCGGTCCTTCCACGGTCTGGTCGTAGCCGCCGCCGATGTTGGCGTGCACCCCGGGCAGGGCGATTTCCTCGTGCAGCGGGGCCACGCTGGTCAGTGCGAAGTGCTCGCGGTGTTCGTCGCGGGCGGTCAGCTGCAGCACCGTGTCCGCGCAGCCGGCGGCGAGCGCGACCTCGGGCAGCTCGTCGCGCTGGCGACGATCGACCGCCACCACGGTGTCGAGCAGGCCGACGAAACGGACCCGGCGTGCCCGCCCGGGGAAGGCGGGCGCCAGTGCCAGCCCGGCGCGCACCAGCTGTTCGCGCAGCCAAGCCTCGCCCTCGGGCCGCGCGAGGCGATTGACGGCATCGCGCGCGGCGGCGGCACCGCGCGAATAGCCGAACAGGTCCACCCGCACCGCGGCGATCGCCGGCAGCCGGGGCTGCCGGGCCAGCGTGCGCAGTGCGTCGGGCAGCAGAATGTCGAGGGCGCGATGGACCTTGGCGCGCACGCCGGTCCGGCCCACGCCGAAGGCCAGGCCCATCAGGTCGTCGTCCTTGCCCGTGCGCGTGCCCACGCCCTCGATGTAGATCGCCAGCGACAGCGGGCCGGCGGCCGCTTGGCCGGTGCCGCGATGGTCCGGGTACAGCGTGTGGAGACGCGCGATGTTGGTCAGGCCATTGCTGTAGCTGCTGGTCAGCCGGCTCTGGTAGGGCGAGGCATCGTCGGCGCGGATCGCCGGCGGACGCGGTGCCGGGGTGGTGCTGCCGGGCGGACGCGAGGCATGTCGCAGGTTGTCGGCATTGTTGCGGGTGCCGTCGAAGAACAGGCCGATCTGCAGCGGCACCGCCGCTGTCGTGCCCTCGTTGCCATGTCCCCCCACCATGTCGCTCCTGCCCCCCGGTCGATGCCCGCTCACGGTAACGCGAAACCGCTACAGGCGCGACGGGCGGGCGGAACGTGATGTTGCTGAACCGCACGGATGCGGATCACAGATTTGAAAAGCAATCAGTCGCATCTATTGAATTCACGCGATCAACAGGAGCCATATGGCGTCGGCCTGTCGCTATCGGCCACGTGCAGCAACGACTTCCCCGCAGTGTTCCCACTCAAAGAGAGCCGACATGATGTCCAGATCGATGAGCAAGACCGCAGGTGTGATCACGTTGTGCCTGTTGACCGCCGGCAGTGCCTCGGCCGCGTCGCTGTTTGCCCCGGTCACGGTGGTGAGCCGTGCGTCGGCCAGCAGCCAGCCGGCGCTGAGCGCGCTGATGAACTCCCCGTCCACGGCCACCGTGCAGGAAGTGCAGGTGGATGCCGCCGCGGTGAGTGCCACCCAGAAGCAGCTGGAGTTCGAGCTGCTCGGCCAGCCGGTGCAGGCGCTGCAGAGCCGGGTGGAGACCCTCGCAGACGGGGGCAGCGTCTGGTACGGCCAGCTCGGCACCCGTGCCGGTGCGCGGCTGGCCAAGGCCGGCGCGCCGGACCCGCTCAACCAGATCATCCTGGTGCGTGCCGGCGACACGGTCACCGGCACCATCCGTCGCGACGGCCAGCTGTACCGGCTGCGCCCGATCAGCGATGGGCGCCATGTGCTGGTGGAAGTGGATGAGTCGCGCATGCCGGCCGACCATCCGGCCGACTACAACCGGCTGCCCACGGTGGCGATGCCGGTCAACGAGCAGATCGGCATCGCGGCCGCCTCCTCGGGTACGCCGGCCACCATCCGCGTACTGGTCGTGGCCACCAACGGCGCGGTCGCCGCGTACGGCGGCAACATGCAGTCGCTGGTGCAGCTGGCGGTGGCCGAATCCAACCAGGGCTACGTCAACAGCAACGTCGGCATCACCCTGCAGCTGGCCGGCTACGAGACCACCACGTACACCGAGTCCAGCAGCTTCTCCACCGATCTGGCGCGCTTCCGCCAGACCAGTGACGGCTACATGGACAGCATCCACACCAGCCGCAACAACACCCGTGCCGACGTGGCGGTCCTGGTGATCAACAACGCCAGTTCCTGTGGCCTGGCCTCGGGCATCGGCTCCACCGCCAGCACGGCCTTCGCCGCCGTGCACTGGGACTGCGCGACCGGGTATTACTCCTTCGCCCATGAGATCGGCCATCTGCAGAGCGCGCGCCACGATATCGCCACCGATTCGAGCACCTCGCCGTACGCCTATGGCCACGGCTACCGCTACGAACCCGCTACGGGCACCGGCTGGCGCACGATCATGGCCTACAACTGCACGCGCAGCTGCCCGCGGTTGAACTTCTGGTCCAACCCGAACATCAACTACAACGGGATTCCGATGGGCATTGCCGCCAGTGCGGACAACCAGCGCGTGCTGGTCAACACCAAGGCAGCCGTCGCTGCGTTCCGCTGACGTCGCCGGAGACGGTGGGTACCCACCCGGCTAGGGCGGGTATCCACTCGGCGAGGGATGTGGGTACCGACCGTTGGTCGGTACACTTCTAAACCAGCGACTCCAGCGTCCACCCCTGCGGGGTCACGCGCAGCACCGACCCCTGTTCGTACCAGTCACCGAGCACGATGCGGGTGCACTCGCGCCCGCCCGGGCGCAGCGTATGGATGGCCGGGCGATGGGTATGCCCGTGGATCATCGTGTCCACGCCATAACGCAGGAACGTGGCATCCACTTCCGCCGGCGCCACGTCGGTGACGGTCTCGAACTGGGCCTTGTCGCCCTGCTTCATTTCCGACTGGCGCGCCTGGCTGGCATCGCGTGCCTTCTGCGCGAACGCGATGCGCGCGGCCAGCGGCTGCGCCAGGAACTGGGCCTGGAAGGCCGGGTCGCGGGTCTGCGTGCGGAACTGCTGGTAGGCCACGTCATCGGTGCACAGCAGGTCGCCGTGCTGCAGCAGCACCGGTCGGCCGTACAGGTCGATCACGCTCGGGTCGGGCAGGATGCGGAACCCCGCGCGGCGGGCGTAGTCGTTCCCGACCAGGAAGTCGCGGTTGCCGCGGATGAAGTACACCGGCACCCCGGCATCGGACACGGCGTGCAGCGCATCGGCCACCGCGTCGGCGGCGGCGGACGGCGTGTCGTCGCCGATCCAGGCTTCGAACAGGTCGCCCAGGATGTACAGCGCATCGGCCTGCATGGCGTCGCGCTGCAGGAAGGCCAGGAACAGGTCGGTGATGGCTGGACGGCTGGGGTCCAGATGCAGATCGGAAATGAACAGCGTGGTCATGCGCGCATTGTAAAACGTCGGGCGTCGCCGCACCGCCTCACACCGGCAGCGGCAACCACTGGAGGCTGGCACCGGCCAGGCCGGTGGCGATCGCGGTGGCGGCCAGGACATCGCTGGGATAGTGCAGGCCCAGTACCACCCGCGACACCCCGACCGCCGCGGTGAACGGCACCAGCAGCGGTGCCAGCCACGGGTAGTAGGCCAGCGCCACGATGGTGAAGGACACCGCGTGCAGGGTATGGCCGGACGGGAAGCTGAATTCGTCCAGCGGTGCCACCCAGGCGCGGATGCGCAGATCGGCGGCATAGGGCCGCGGGCGTCGCGTCCAGCGTTTGAGGCCCTTGTAGAGCAGCAGCGCCATCAGCCCGGTGGCAGCCATGTGCAGCGACGCGCGCAGCCCGTCGACGCCATCCACCAGCACCAGTGCGCCCATCAGGGCGTACCAGAACACCCCGTCGCCGAGCCGGCTGACCGCGGCGAACCCCTGGCGTACCCGGCGGCGCCGGCAGTAGTGGTTGGCGCGGCGGCACCAGCGCGCTTCACGGCCGCGCAGGGCGTCAAGCGGCGTGGTCGGCATGCGGCCTCCGGGCCCGGGCCAGTTCGGCAAGCAGGGCATCGAACTCGGCCACCACCTGCTGCGGATGCAGCCGCTTCATGGCGACGGCCGCGTTGCGCCCGAGCCGCGCCCGCAGCACATCGTCGCCGGCCAACTGCACGGCGGCGGTCACGAAGGCGGCGTCGTCGCCGACCGCAATGCCGCTCTCATCGGTGCGCAGGTGCTCACGCGCCGCGCCGTAGTCGAAGGCCACTGTGGCCAGGCCGCTGGCCATCGCTTCCAGGGTCACGTTGCCGAACGTCTCGCTGCGACTGGGGAACAGGAACAGATCGCCACTGGCGAAATGGCGGGCCAGCGCATCGCCGCGCTGCACACCGCAGAAGATGAAGTCCGGGTTGTCGTGCGCCAGCGCGGCACGCGACGGGCCGTCGCCGACGAACACGAAGCGGGCTTTGGGCCGCACCTGCTGCAGCCGCCGGAAGGCCTTCACCGCCAGCGCGAGATTCTTTTCGGGCGCGATGCGGCCGACGTAGATCGCCGCGAAGCCGTTGCCGTCGATCCCCCATTCCTCACGCAGCGCCGGATCGCGCCGGGTCGGCTCGAACTGGCGGCTGTCCACTGCGCGTGCCAGCAGGCGCACCCGTTCGAACCCCTGTTCCTGCAGGAACTGCTGCAGTTCCTGGGTAGGCACCAGGGTGGCGTCGGACTGGTTGTGGAAGCGCCGCATCCAGCGCAGCGCCGCGGCCTGCAGCCAGGCAACGCCGTAGTCGGGCAGGTACTCGTCAAAGCGCGTATGGAAGCCGGTGGCGACCGGGATGCCCATCCGTCGCGCGGTGCGCAGGGCCGACCAGCCCAGCGGGCCTTCGGTGGCGATGTAGATCGCATCCGGACGCTGCTGCTGCCACTGGCGCGCCAGGCGCTTGGGGGCCGGCAGGCCGAAGCGCAGCCCGGGATAGCGTGGCAGGGCCGCACCGGACACCAGCAGGGTGCTGTCCCCGTCGATGTCGCCGGCCTGGCGGGGGCGTACCAGGTCGACCTGGTGACCGGCCGCACGCAGCCCCTGTTCGAGCCCCTGGACGGTCAATGCAACGCCGTTGACCTCGGGTGGATATGTCTCGGTGACGATGGCATAGCGCATGGCGGACCTCCCGTATGCGCGCATGCTGGGCGCCGGCGATGTAGCCGACATGACCCTGGCATGACCATCGGATGACGGCCCGGCCGGGCCGCCCGGTTCAGGCCACGAACGGCCGGAACTGCATCCCCAGCCCCGCCAGGCCCTCGGTCTCGCCGATCAGGTCGGCGCGCAGCAGCGGTCGTGCGTCGATGAACGCCTGCGGCAGGATCAGCGACAGCCGGGTGTCGTCGGCGGTCAGTTCCAGCGCCGGCATGGGCGTGTCTTCATGGGCGCGGTTGAGCAGTACCGCCAACCGCAGCAGGGCGGCCATGCGCCGTGCCGGCTGCAGCAGGCGCTCGGGCAGGGCATCGAAGGCGGCCTTGGGCACATTGCGGCGATGGGTGCGCACCAGCGCGGCCAGCAGCTGCTGTTCCTGGCGGGAGAAGCCGGCGATGTCGGAGTTCTCCAGCACATAGCTGCCGTGCACATGGTAACCGCTGTGCGCGATCATCAGGCCCAGCTCGTGCAGGCGCGCGGCCCAGCCGAGCATGCGTGCATCGTCGGGGTCCAGCCCCCAGGCGGCCTCCACCTGGCCAAGCAGGTTCATTGCGGTGCGTTCGACGCGCTCGGCCTGCACGGTATCGATCCCGTAGCGCAGGCTCAGCGCGGCCACCGACTCGTCGCGCAGGTCGTTCTCGCTGGCGCGGCCCAGGATGTCGTACAGGATGCCTTCGCGCATGGCGGCCTTGCTGACCAGCAGCTTCTGCAGGCCCAACGCCTGGAAGGCGGCCTCCAGCACCAGGATGCCGCCGGCGATGATCGGGCGGCGGTCGGCCGACAGACCGGGCAGGTCGATGTCTTCAATCCGCTTGGCCTTGAGCAGCTCGTCGCGCAGCTGCGGCAGGGCCTCGGCGGTGATCGCGCCCTTGCTCAGCTTCATCGTCGCGCAGATTTCGCTGATGGCCTTGTGCGTGCCCGACGAGCCCAGCGCTTCGTGCCAGCCCAGCGCGCGGTACTTGGTGGCGAACTGCTGGAACTCGGCGCCGATCTCGGTCAGCGCGTCCTTCCAGCGCTTGCGGCTGAGCTTGCCGCCGGGGAAGAAGCGCCGCGTGCTGGCAATGCAGCCGGCCTGCAGGCTTTCGCGCTCCAGGGTCTGCATGCCCTGGCCGATGATGAATTCGGTGGAGCCGCCGCCGATGTCGATCACCAGGCGGCGCTGGTCCGCCTTGGGCGGCTGCGCGTGGGCCACGCCGAGGTAGATCAGGCGCGCCTCCTCGCGGCCGCTGACCACTTCGATGGCATGCCCCAGCGCGGTTTCGGCCGGCATCAGGAAGGCCTGCGGCGAGCGCAGCTGGCGCACGGTATTGGTGGCCAGCGCGCGCACGCGCACCGGCGGGATGGCGCGGATGCGCTGGCCAAACCGGGCCAGACATTCCAGCGCGCGCTGCCGCGCATCGGCGGACAGGCCGCCCTTGCCATCCAGCCCATCGGCCATGCGCACCGTCTCGCGCAGGCGGTCAACCACCCGCAGCTGCCCGAGCGTGTAGCGCGCGATGACCATGTGGAAACTGTTCGATCCAAGATCGATGGCGGCGAGCAGGTCGCCATCCTGCAGGGCGGGCGGAGTCGTGGTGGTATGCGGCATGGGCGAATGTTAGCCGAAGGGTGGGGCGCCGCGTCACCGCGCCGCCTTCACATCAGGGTGCGTCCGGTGGTCGCGCCTTTTCCGGTCGGCGCGTCCACACCGGGCAGGTGCGGGCTCCTACAGACCCTGCATCAACGCCATCTGCGCCGAGTGGGGCGGCTCGTCATGGG
The DNA here is from genome assembly GCF_049310345.1 of Stenotrophomonas sp. GZD-301. Lineage (NCBI taxonomy): Bacteria > Pseudomonadati > Pseudomonadota > Gammaproteobacteria > Lysobacterales > Lysobacteraceae > Stenotrophomonas > Stenotrophomonas sp. GZD-301. Next base: position 21,514 of record NZ_JBMOWY010000045.1, read on the forward strand.
CCGGGGCGCACTTGTGGTAGTTGCCGTCCGCGCGCAGTTCCCAGGCGTTGAGGTTGTCGTCCAGGTAGTTCTGCAGGACATCGCGGTACACCTTGCGTGCCAGCTCCGGGTCCAGGATCGGGAAACAGGTCTCCACCCGGCGCAGCAGGTTGCGCTCCAGCCAGTCGGCGCTGGCGCAGTACAGCTCGGCCGCGCCATCGTTGCCGAACCAGTACACCCGGCTGTGTTCCAGGAAGCGGCCGACGATCGAGCGCACCCGGATGTTGTCCGACACCCCCGGTACGCCGGGGCGCAGCGTGCACGCGCCGCGCACGATCAGGTCGATCTGCACGCCGGCCTGCGAGGCGGCATACAGCGCCCGCACCACCTGCGGTTCGTTCAGGGCGTTCATCTTGGCGATGATCCGGCCGGGACGTCCGCTGGCCGCCAGCCGGGTTTCGCGTTCGATCCGCTGCAGCACGCCGGTGTGCAGGGTGAAGGGCGACTGCAGCAGGCGCTTGAGCTTCATCCGCGGGGCCAGACCGGACAGCTGCTGGAACAGCAGGTGCACATCGTTGCCGATATCCGCATCGGCGGTGATCAGGCTGAGGTCGGTGTAGGCGCGCGCGGTGCCGCTGTGATAATTGCCGGTGCCCAGGTGCACGTAGCGCCGCAGCTTGCGGCCTTCGCGGCGCACGATCAGCAGCATCTTGGCGTGGGTCTTGTAGCCCACCACGCCGTACACCACCTGCACGCCGGCCTCCTGCAGGCGATCGGCCAGGCCGAGGTTGGCTTCCTCGTCAAAGCGCGCGCGCAGTTCGACCACCACCGTCACGTCCTTGCCGTTGCGCGCGGCCTGGATCAGCGCATCGACGATCAGCGAGTCCTTGCCGGTGCGATACAGCGTCTGTTTGATCGCCAGCACGTTGGGGTCGATCGCGGCCTGCTTGATCAGGTCGAGCACGGCGGTGAACGCGTCGAACGGGTGGTGCAGCAGCACGTCCTGGCGGGCCACCACCTCGAAGATGCCGTCGCTGTCGCGCAGCGTGCGCGGACTCATCGGCGGGTACTTCAGGTCCGGGCGGGCCAGCAGGTCGTACAGCTGCACCACGCGGTTGAGATTGACCGGCCCGTCGATGCGGTAGACCGCGTTTTCGGTCAGCCCGAAGTTCTGCAGCAGGGTGCGCACGATGTCGCGCGGGCAATCCTGCGCGATCTCCAGCCGCACCGCAGGGCGGTAGCCGCGGTCGACCAGCTCGTCGCGCAGCGCCAGCGCCAGGTTCTCCACCTCTTCCTCGTCCACCACCAGCTCGGAATTGCGGGTGACGCGGAACTGGTAGGCGCCCTGGACTTCCATGCCCGGGAACAGCTCATCCACGAAGGTGGACAGCACCGAGGACAGGAAGACGTAGGTCTGCCCGCCGCCCAGCTTCTCGGGCAGCTGGATGATGCGCGGCAGCGAACGCGGCGCACGCACGATGGCCAGGTGGCCGGCGCGGCCGAACGCATCGGTACCCTTGAGCACCACCACGATGTTCAGCGACTTGTTGAGGATCTTCGGGAACGGGTGCGACGGGTCCAGGCCCAGCGGCGACAGCACCGGCATGATCTCGTTGCGGAAATAGGCGCGCAGCCAGCGCTTCTGGCGGTGGGTCCACGCATTGCGGCCGAGCACGTCGATGCCGGCCTCGTGGAGGGCCGGGCGCAGGGTGTCGTTCCAGCAGCGGTACTGCTGGTCGACCAGCTGCGCGGCGCGGTCATGGATGGCGTTGAGGATGGCCTGCGGGCTCATGCCGTCCGGTGCCGGTGGCAGGCCGAACTCCTGCGCGTGGCGCACGGCGGCGGCGCGGATCTCGAAGAACTCGTCCAGGTTGGTGCACGAGATGCACAGGAAGCGCAGGCGCTCCAGCAGCGGCACCTGGGTATCGAGCGCCTGGGCCAGCACGCGGAAGTTGAAGTCGAGCTGGGACAGCTCGCGGTTGATGTACAGCGCGGGGTCGCGCAACGGATCGCTGTCCACATGCACAACGGCTGGAACGAGATTGCTCATGCGGAGAAATCCTCGGAAGCGGAAAGGGAGGCCAGGTCGTTGCGCGTGCGCACGTGATCGGCATCGAAGTGGCAGGAGAACACGCTGCCCTTGCCGACCTCGCTCTGGATCTCCAGGCGGGCGTGGTGCAGGCCAAGAATGTGTTTGACGATCGACAGGCCCAGCCCGGTGCCGCCGCTTTCGCGCGAACGGCTGCTGGAGACCCGGTAGAAGCGCTCGGTCAGGCGCGGCAGGTGGGTGGCCGGAATGCCGTAGCCGCTGTCGCGTACCGACAGCACCGCGCCATCGCCTTCGCGCGCCAGCACCACCTCGACCCGGCCACCGGCGGGCGTATAGCGCACCGCGTTGGTGACCAGATTGGAGAAGGCGCTGTGCAGTTCCTTGTTGGAGCCCTGCAGGTCCACCCCGGCGCTGTCCACGATGCTGATCTGGTGGCGGCCCTGGCTGTGCGCCTCGGCCTCGCGGCGCAGGGTGGCCAGCATCGGCGTCATCGCCACGGTTTCTTCTTCGGTGTGTTCCTGCGATTCCAGCCGCGACAGGGTCAGCAGGTCTTCCACCAGCTGGGCCATGCGCTGGGACTGCTTGCGCATCTCCTCCAGCATCGGGCCGGTGCCGGGGAAGTCCTCCGGGTCCATCATGTCCAGGTAGCCGTGCACCACCGTCAGGGGCGTGCGCAGTTCGTGCGAGACGTTGGCCACGAAGTCGCGGCGTACCTGTTCCAGGCGCAGCAGCTTGCTCACATCGCGCGCGATCAGCAGCCAGTAGTCGGGCGAGTAGGGGATCAGGCGCAGGTTCAGGCGGATCGCCGGATCCACCGGCGACGGCACGTCCAGAATCGGCTCGGCATTGCGGCCGCCCGCCAGCCAGTGTGCCAGCGGCATCGGCTGCAGGCGTTCGACCAGGGCTTCGCCGAGGTCGCCGGGATGGTGCAGGCCCAGCAGCGAGGTCGCCGCTTCGTTGAACCACTGCACGCGCTGGCTGTTGCGATCCACCACCACCACCGCATCGGGCAGGGCCGCCGCAGCGGCGCGGTAGCTGCGCAGCATGTCCAGCAGGCGCCGCTTGCGCGTGCGCATTTCCAGCTGGTTGCGGTACAGCAGGCGGTCCAGTTCATTCCACACGCCGGTGCCGTCGCCGACGTCCCAGCGATGACGCGCGGTCAGCCGGCGCAGCACCCGGCGCAGCCGCCAGTAGTGCCAGGCCAGCGCACCGATGGCCGCCAGCGCGATGCACATCCATACCTGTCCCAGCAGCAGGCCCAGCACGGCGGCCGCCAGCAGCAGGGTGGCCAGGGTAGCCAGCGTTTTCAACCAGGCAGAACGGATGTGGCGCGGCATTGCAGTCTCGTAAAAAAAGTCCGTAGAGCGGGGCTCTGCCCCGCTGGGTAAGGCGGCGCCGCCCCGCGCTGAACGGGCTGGAATCAGGTGGCGGTGGAGAAGCGGTAGCCGGCGCCGCGCACGGTCTGCACCATGTTCTCCGCACCGAACGGTTCCAGCGTCTTGCGCAGGCGGCGGATGTGCACGTCGATGGTACGTTCTTCAACATACACGCTGCCGCCCCACACGTGGTCGAGCAGCTGCGCGCGGGTATAGACGCGCTCGGGATGGGTCATGAAGAAGTGCAGCAGGCGGTACTCGGTGGGGCCGATCGGCACCGGCTGGTCACCGGCGAACACCCGGTGCGCCGCGCCGTCGATACGGATCGTGCCGACCGCCACGCTGCCGTCCTCGTCGTCGTCGCGGGCACGGCGCATCACCGCACGGATGCGGGCCAGCAGTTCGCGCGCCGAGAACGGCTTGACCACGTAGTCATCCACGCCGGCTTCCAGCCCGCCGACACGGTCGTTCTCCTCACCACGGGCGGTGAGCATGATGATCGGCACCTCACGGGTGAGGGCCTCTTTGCGCCAGCGCCGGGCCAGGTCCAGGCCGCTGGTGCCCGGGAGCATCCAGTCCAGCAGGATCAGGTCCGGGACGCGGTCGGCGATGGCGGTCTGCGCCTCGCGGGCATCGCCGGCGTGGATCGGATCGTAGTCGCCCTTGCGCAGGGCAAAAGCGACCATTTCGCGGATCGCGGGTTCGTCGTCGACGATCAGGATGCGTTTCTGCACGTGCCCACCGTAATGCTTATCAGACCGGGATTGAGCCCAGTAGACTACGGTTTCATGACATGTTTGTGACGACCTGGCCGGGTATCGGTGCGTTGTGCCATCGGCCGGTCATGTAGACCGGGCCGGTGAGCTGGCTCAGCGCCGGTCCAGGTCGGGGTCCTGGATGCCCTGCCGGCGCATTTCCAGCACGGTCGGGGTGATCGCCTCGATCCGCGCGTCCACCCGTGCGCGGCCGACATAGTCCAGCGCCGGCTGGCGCTTGAGTGCCTGCAGCTGGATCAGCGCCTGCTCCGGCCGGCCGCTCAGGAAGGCGGCTTCGGCGTAGGCCTCGCTGGCGCGGGTGGTGTCCCCGGCCAGTTCGCTGGCCCGGGCGAAACGGGTCTGGAACACCGGATCATTGCCACTTTGCGACAGCAGCGGGCGCAGCATGGCCTGCGCGCGCTGGCCGGCCTCGCGCCCGCCCTGCTCGTTCAGGATGGCCGCGAAGGTCAGCGCCACCGGCCGGCTGCCCGGATGCTGGCGCAGCAGGGCCTCGAAGCGGGCATTGGCCTGGGCCGGCTGGCCGGCGCGGGATTCGGCCTCGCCCAGTGCCAGTGCCACCCACAGGTTGTCGGGGTGGTCGCGCAGCAGGGCCTGCAGGTCGTCGCGGGCCTGGCCGGCGGCACTGCTGCGCAGCCGTGCCAGGGCCAGCCCGTAGCGCTGCGGCTCGGTCAGACCGCCCTTCTGCGCGCGCTGCAGGTTTTCATATTCCTTCAGCACATCGCCGGGCGTGTCGGCGCTCAGCACCCGCAGCCGCTCGCGGGCCCACTCGAACTGCCCGGTGGCGCCGCGGCTCAGCGCGTTCACCGAGACCTGCATGGAGGCTGGCAGCAGCGGGTTGTTGCGCCGGACCAGCGGGTCGGACAGCGCCGGGTCGGCCGGGTCCACGCGTTCCTGGCGCACGCCGCCGGGGACGGCGGTGGTCAGCAGCACGGTGTCCTTCTTCATCTGCTCGGCGCGCGATTTGGCCTCGCTGATGCGGGTGGTGGTGACCGGGTGGGTCTGCAGGAAGTCCGGCACCGAATAGCCGCCGGCGTTGCCCCGCATCGAGGCGGACATGCGTTCGAAGAAGCCGGCCATCGCATCCACGTCGTAGCCGCTGCGGGCCAGGGTGCGGATGCCGAGCCGGTCGGCTTCGGATTCATTGGAGCGGGTGTAGTTGATCTGACGCTGCTGCATCAGGCCCATGCCGGAGGTGATCGCCGCCATCGTCGCATCGCCGGAGGAATTGCCTCCGGCCTGCTGCGCGGCAACCACCGCCGCCAGCATGCCCAGCAGGATCGGAATCTGGTCACGCTGGGCGCGTTCGACCCCGCGCAGCACATGCTGCTGGGTGACGTGGGCGATTTCGTGGGACAGCACCGCCGCCACCTCGTCCTCGCGTTCGGCCGTCAGCACCAGCCCGGCGTTGACCCCGATGTAGCCGCCCAGCGTGGCGAACGCATTGATCTGGCGGTCCTTGAGCATGAAGAAGGTGTAGGGCTGCCGTGGCTGGGCGCTGTTGGAACCCAGCCGTGCGCCCATCGTCTGCAGCCAGTCGTCCACCAGCGGGTCGTCGAGGAGATAGCCGTAGTTGCGCAGTTCGCGCAGCATCATCCCGCCGTATTCGGCCTGGCGCGCCGGAGTCAGCAGTTCGCCGGCCGAGGAGCCGATGTCCGGCAGCTTGCTGTCCTGGGCCGAGGCCAGCGGCACGGCCAGGGCCAGGGTCAACGCAGCGGAAAGCAGCAGAGGGCGCAAACGAAGCTCCTGGAAGGGTAGGGCGGGTACAGCCGGTACAGGGTGGCAGGGGCCCTGCAAATCTATGGTTAATCCACAGTGTTGCGGCGGTGACGTGGAAATTCCAGCGGGCCGCTACCATATACAGACACTCGTTCCGCTGTGGAGTTTCCCGTGAGCCAAGATGTCGCTTCCACCCCGGGTGGCGCGCCCGCCATCACCATCTATTCGACCGCGGTCTGCCCCTACTGCGTGGCGGCCAAGAACTTCCTCAAGAGCAAAGGGCGCGACTGGACCGAAGTCCGGATCGACCTGGACCCGGTCGAGCGCGAGAAAATGATGGCCAAGACCCGTCGCACCAGCGTGCCGCAGATCTTCGTCGGCGACGTCCACGTGGGCGGCTACGACGACATGATGGCGCTGCACCGCGCCGGCAAGCTGGAACCCCTGCTGGCCGGCGAGGGCCAGGCATGAGCGCGGCCGACGACGGCAGCAAGGACCGCATCGCCGAATTCACCGAATTCCGCCAGCGCATGAACCAGCGCATCCTCGGCGAGCCCAACCAGGTCGTGCGGCGCTTCTTCGCGCTGGACACCCAGACCTACCAGGCCGGCGCGCTGGATGTGAAGACCAAGGAGCTGCTCGGTCTGGTTGCCTCGATGGTGCTGCGCTGCGACGACTGCATCAGCTACCACGTGGCCCAGTGCAAGGACGCCGGCGTCACCCGCGAGGAGTTCTTCGAGACCTTCTCGGTCGGCCTGGTGGTCGGGGGCTCCATCGTGATCCCGCACCTGCGCCGCGCGGTCGACTTCCTGGACCAGCTCGAAGGGGGCGCCGCCGCGCCGGCCGTTCACGAACATTGATGGGAACTGTCCGGCCGACGGTCGGGCGCCACCGGTGGTTTCCCCGCGAACGTACCGGCAGGTGCCGACCGCAGGTCGGTACCGCCCGCGGTCTGGGACTAAAGGCTGATTTGGGGTCCCCGGGCCGGCTCAGGCATAATTGCGGGTGAAACTTCCCTTGCGCCGGTGCTTCGCGCACCTGACGGATGGCGCTTCCCCCTCGGTTCGGAATACATATCAATGACGCAGAAAATCACGGTCATCCGCGGCGACGGCATCGGCCCGGAGATCATGGACGCTACCCTGTTCGTGCTCGGCAAGCTCGACACCGGCTTTGAATACGAAGACGCCGATGCGGGCCTGGTCGCGCTGGAGAAGCACGGCGACCTGATGCCGGCCTCCACGCTGGAATCGATCGCACGCAACAAGATCGCCCTGAAGAGCCCGCTGACCACCCCGGTCGGTGGTGGCTTCACCTCGATCAACGTCAGCCTGCGTCGCCACTTCGACCTGTACGCCAACGTGCGTCCGGCGACCTCGTTCCCGAACACCAAGTCGCGCTTCGGCGACGGCGTGAACCTGATCACCGTGCGTGAGAACACCGAAGGCGCGTACCTGGCCGAAGGCCAGGAAGTCTCGGCCGACGGCGAAACCGCCTTCTCCGGCACCCGCATCACCCGCAAGGGCTCCGAGCGCATCGTGCGCTACGCCTTCGAGCTGGCCCGCAGCACCGGCCGCAAGAAGGTCACTGCCGTGCACAAGGCCAACATCATCAAGTCGACCTCGGGCCTGTTCCTGGCCGTGGCGCGCGAAGTGGCGGCCAAGTACCCGGACATCGAGTTCCAGGAAATGATCGTCGACAACGCCTGCATGCAGCTGGTGATGCGTCCGGAGCAGTTCGACATCATCGTCACCACCAACCTGTTCGGCGACATCATCTCCGACCTGTGCGCCGGCCTCGTCGGCGGCCTGGGCCTGGCCCCGGGCGCCAACATCGGTGTGGACGCGGCGATCTTCGAAGCCGTGCACGGCACCGCGCCGGACATCGCGGGCCAGGGCAAGGCCAATCCGTGCGCGCTGCTGCTCGCCGCCGCACAGATGCTGGACCACGTCGGCCAGACCGACAACGCCGAGCGCCTGCGCAAGGCCATCGTGGCGACGCTGGAAGCCAAGGATTCGCTGACCGGCGACCTCGGTGGCACCGGCAACACGATGGGCTTCGCCCAGGCCATCGCCAGCCGTCTGTAAGCGGTCCAGGCGTCGCCCGGTAACCTCCAGCGGGGCGCCTACGGGCGCCCCGTTGCGTTTGCGTCGCACGCGGCGCGCAGTGCGGCAGGAGCAAGGCAATGGAGTCGGTGTATGTGATCGTGGCGCTCGGCGCGATCGTGGCGGGATTCGTGCAGGGGCTGTCGGGGTTCGCCTTCGGCCTGGTCGCCATGTCCTTCTGGGCGTGGACGCTGGACCCGCGGCTGGCCGCGACCCTGTCGGTGTTCGGCGCCCTGGTGGGGCAGTTGCTGGCGGCCTTCACCGTGCGCCGCGGCTTCGATCTGCAGCGGCTGCTGCCGTTCGTGCTGGGGGGCCTGGCCGGCATTCCGCTCGGTGTGGCCGTGCTGCCGCACCTGGACATGGACTGGTTCAAGGCGCTGCTGGGCGGGCTGCTGGTGATCTGGTGCCCGGCCATGCTGATGGCGCGGTCGCTGCCGCGGATCACCGCCGGCGGCCGGATCGCGGATGCGGCAGTCGGCATGGCCGGCGGTGTGCTCGGTGGCATCGGCGGGTTCACCGGCACCCTGCCAACGCTGTGGTGCACGCTGCGCGGCATGGACAAGGATGCCCAGCGCGCCATCATCCAGAACTTCAACCTGTCCATGCTGCTGGTGACGATGGGCATCTACCTCGCCACCGGCGTGGTCACCGCGCAGGTGCTGCCGCTGTTTGCCATCGTCGCGCCGGCGATGCTGCTGCCCACCCTGTTCGGCGCCAAGCTGTACATCGGGATCAGCGAGGCACGCTTCCGCCAGATCGTGCTGGGCCTGCTCACCGCTTCGGGGGTGGCGCTGCTGGCCTCGTCGGTGCCGGCGCTGCTGGCACGCGCGGGCTGACCAACGAAAAAGGGCGCCATCCGGCGCCCTTTTCCGTGCCGCCACGGGGGCGTGGCTCAGCGACTCTGCAGCTTGGACAGCAGGCGCAGGAACTCCACGTACAGCCACACCAGCGTGACCATCAGGCCGAACGCGCCGTACCACTCCATGTACTTGGGTGCACGCGCGGCGGCGCCGGTTTCGATGAAGTCGAAATCCAGCACCAGGTTCAGCGCCGCCACCACCACCACGAACAGGCTGAAGGCGATGCCCCAGCCGCTGGCTTCGTGGATGACGGGAACGTTGATGTTGAAGAAGCTCAGCACGAACGAGGCCAGGTACAGCAGCGCGATGCCGCCGGTGGCAGCCACGACGCCGAGCTTGAAGTTCTCGGTGACCTTGATCAGGCCGCTGCGGTAGGCCACCAGCAGGGCGAACAGGGTGCCGAAGGTGAGCAGCACGGCCTGGAACACGATGCCCGGGAACTTCATTTCGAACACGGCCGAGATCGCGCCCAGGAAGAAGCCTTCCACCAGTGCGTACAGCGGGGCGGTCACCGGCGACCAGGCCTTCTTGAACACCGTGACCAGTGCCAGCACCAGCCCGCCAATGGCGCCGCCGACGGCATAGATCATCGCGCCCGGGGCGATCTGCCCATCGGCGCCGACGGTCTGGCTCCAGGCGAATGCAGCGGTGAGCACGGTCAGCAACAGCAGGATGCCGGTCTTGTTGACCGTGCCATTGATGGTCATCGCCTGGTCGGGCGAGCTCACGACCGAGCCGCTGGCCAGGTCGAGGAAGGTCGACTCGGAAAGGGCGGGATTACCGCTGCGCATTGCCAATCTCCTTGAAAGGGGTAGGGTTCGGCCGTCCGGCCGCTGCATCGAGGATAGCCGAAGCAGGGGGGTGCGATGGCGACAGGTGAATTGATGTGTGAAAACCGTTGACAGATGCCTCGCCGATTCCCACAATAGCCGACTCTTTCGGGGGGAACCTCGGAGGGAAACAAAACCGCCGGGGTATAGCGCAGTCTGGTAGCGCGCCTGCTTTGGGAGCAGGATGTCGGGGGTTCGAATCCCTCTACCCCGACCAATCCGCTGCTCAGAACGGGATTGGAAATGCGACAATCCGGATCGAGCGCCCGTAGCTCAACTGGATAGAGCACCGGCCTTCTAAGCCGGCGGTTACAGGTTCGATTCCTGTCGGGCGCGCCATTCGGTGCAAGCGGTAGGAAGCAAAGGTTTCAGTGGTGGCTGTAGCTCAGTTGGTTAGAGTACCGGATTGTGATTCCGGTGGTCGGGGGTTCGAATCCCCTCAGCCACCCCACTGATCAAAACCTGGTTCACCAAAAGTGAATCAGGGTTGCAAAAAAAGGCAGTCACGTTACAATGTGCGCCTGAGTTTTTCAGGGCTGTTAGCTCAGTTGGTAGAGCAGTTGACTCTTAATCAATAGGTCCAAGGTTCGAATCCTTGACAGCCCACCAAGACAGAAGCCATCCGGTCCGCCGGGTGGCTTTTTTCTTTGCCGGTAAAGTGGTTTCTCCGCCGTTCAAATAAAGCGCTTGCATCGGTGGAAGGAATTCCTGCATAATTCGCCTCCCGATTTTCGGGCTGTTAGCTCAGTTGGTAGAGCAGTTGACTCTTAATCAATAGGTCCAAGGTTCGAATCCTTGACAGCCCACCAAGACAGAAGCCGCCTGGTCCGCCAGGCGGCTTTTTTCTTTCCCGGACCCCGGCAGTAGCTCGCGCACCGTCTGGAGCGAAGCCCCCTTGAGTCAAGGGGGCGCGGCAACGCCGCGGGGATCTGGGTGCTGATGAGATGGGGCCCACGGAGTGCGCAGCACTGCGTGGGGCTGCGGCGCGAATGCGCGGCAGCTTCCCGCCAGCTGCACGCATGCCGGCCGCGCGGAGAGGGGAAACGCCTCGCGAACGCGGTGCATGCGTCAGTCGAACCCGGCAATCTGTAGACCGGCGCACGCATCACGGCGGTTCAACGCGCTTCACTTGAGCTTCCGCGCCTCGGCGCACGTTCAGGGAAAAAAGCATGAATCGCCTGATATCCGCCGCCGCTGCGCTTGCCGTGGGCACGGTTGTCGTGTTGTCCGCCCAGGCGCAGACACCGCCTGCCGCGCCTGCCACCTCCAACGTCGCCGGCACCGCCGTCCCTCACGGGGCGGTGGAGCGCCATCCCCAGCCCGCGCAACGCGTGCGGCGCGATCCGGCCGATCCGCAGGCCGTGGCCCTGGTGACCGCCGTTCTGACCGGGCCCTGCGTCGAATCGGCGGCGCTGTCCGGGCCGACGGCCAACGCAGGTGCCCCCGCCGTGCCCGCCGTCGAGGACTGATTCGGCCACGAGCGCGGCAGGAAAGCCAACGGGTTAAGCAATGTGATGACCTTCCTGTTTGCGCTCCCGCCTGCAACAATGTGCCGCTGAGCGCACGCTCGCGAAAGTGGCGGAATTGGTAGACGCCCTGGATTTAGGTTCCAGTGCCGCAAGGCGTGGGGGTTCGAGTCCCCCCTTTCGCACCAGTGCGGGCCGGTTTGGCCCGCACCCATGACCAAGGGCACGTCCCGGATCCGGGAGACGGCCACATGCTGGCCGTGATACGCCCTGTGACGTTCCCGGCCCTGTGCTGGCGGCGCTGGCCGGAATCGGCGAAACTACAGGGCTGCGGCGGGCAAGCGCGTTCACGACCCCGCGTCCAAAACCCGTTTCATCCATCACATCGTGCCGGGGCCCATGCCTCCGGTGGCAGGAGTCAACATGCAAGCTTCGATCGAATCCACCGGCAACCTGGAACGCCGCCTGACCTTCTCGCTGCCGGAAGACCGCCTGCAGACCCACATCAGCGGCCGTCTGGGCGAAATCGCCCGTACCGCGCGGATCAAGGGCTTCCGTCCGGGCAAGATCCCGGCCAAGGTGATCGAGCAGCGTTTCGGCCAGCAGGTCCGCAGCGAGGCCGTTGACGGCCTCCTGCGCGAAACCTTCGATGCCGCACTGCGCGAGCATGAGCTGCGCATCGCCGGCACCCCGCGCATCGACAAGGGCGACGAAGGCGAGTTCTCCTTCGTGGCCACCGTCGAGCTGGTGCCGGACTTCGGCGACGTGGACGTCAGCAAGCTGACCGTGGTGCGCCACACCGCCGAGATCAACGATGCCGACATCGACCAGATGATCCAGAACCTGCGCGAGCAGCGCCGCAGCTGGAGCCCGGTCACCCGTGGTGCCCAGGACGGCGATCTGGTTGCGCTGGAAACCTGGTCGCAGGCCGGCGACGAGCGCCTGCCGGCCGAAGGCAGCGAAAAGGGCAGCGTGATCGTGGGCCAGGGCATGATGTTCGAGCAGATCGAACAGGGCCTGGTCGGTCTGGCCAAGGGTGAGGAAAAGACCCTCGACGTCGAGTTCCCGGCTGACTGGCGCGTGCCGGCACTGGCGGGCAAGCAGGTCAAGGTCACCGTCAAGGCGGTGGACGTGTCCGAGCCGGTGCTGCCGGAAGTCGACGCCGACTTCATCAAGAGCTTCGGTGTGAAGGGTGGCGACGTGGAGCAGTTCCGCAAGGACATCCGCGCCAACCTGGAGCGCGAGCTGAAGGGCGCGCTGATGAACCGCCTGCGCCGTGAAGTGGGCGAGCAGCTGATCGCCGCCTATGCGTCGGTGGAAATGCCGCCGCGCCTGGTCGAGAACGAAGCCCGCGCCATGCTGGCCCAGCAGATCGAGCAGATCCGCCGCAGCGGCCGCAACCCGGGCGACGTCCCGGCCGACGCCCATGAAGGCTTCAAGGACGCCGCCGCCAAGCGCGTGCTGGTCGGCCTGCTGGTCGGTGAAGTGGCCCGCAAGAACGACCTGCGCCTGGACCCCAAGCGCCTGAATGAAACCATGCGCCTGATCGCCTCGACCTATGAAGAGCCGGAGCAGGTCATTGAGATGTACCGCAACGACCCCCAGCTGATGAGTGGGCTGCAGAACCGCGTGATGGAAGAGCAGGTGATCGACTGGATCGCCGAGCGCGCCCAGCACACCGAGCAGCCGATGTCGTTCCAGGACGCCATCCGTCAGTAAGCGGACGGCGTTTCACGCCCCGCGCTCCGGCGCGGGGTTGTCCCCCCCAAGATAGGTGCCTCACGTAATGGACAACCGAACCAAAGCCCTGAACCTGGTTCCGATGGTGGTCGAGCAGACCAGCCGCGGCGAGCGCGCCTATGACATCTATTCGCGCCTGTTGAAGGAGCGCCTGATCTTCCTCGTGGGCCCGATCGACGATCACATGGCCAACGTGGTGGTGGCGCAGTTGCTGTTCCTGGAATCGGAAAACCCGGAAAAGGACATCAACATCTACATCAACTCGCCCGGTGGCGTGGTCACCGCCGGCATGGCGATCTACGACACCATGCAGTACATCAAGCCGAATGTGAGCACCACCTGCATCGGCCAGGCGGCCTCGATGGGCGCCCTGCTGCTGGCCGCGGGTGAAGCCGGCAAGCGCTATGCGCTGCCCAATTCGCGCGTGATGATCCACCAGCCGCTGGGCGGCTACCAGGGCCAGGCCACGGATATCGACATCCATGCGCGCGAGATCCTGACGCTGCGTTCGCGCCTGAATGAAATCCTGGCACGGCACACCGGCCAGTCGATGGAGACCATCGCGCGTGATACCGAGCGCGACAACTTCAAGAGCGCGTCCGAGGCGATGGCCTACGGGCTGGTCGACCAGGTGCTGGAACGTCGTCCGGAAGAGTCGATCCAGCCGGCGTGATGACGCCACCAGGCCGGCATTCCGGCTTGTTTCCGCAGGGTCGGGCAGGACTGGCGTCCTCCGGGCCCTGTGTTATTCTCGAATCGAACCCCCGTTCAGCGGGTGGGGTAACTGGGTAAGCGAAGCATGAGCGAAGACCGCCAAGGTCGTTCCACGGACAGCGGCAAGATCCTCTACTGCTCCTTCTGCGGTAAGAGCCAGCATGAGGTGCGCAAGCTGATTGCGGGTCCGAGCGTATTCATCTGTGATGAATGCGTGGAGCTGTGCAACGACATCATCCGTGAGGAGCTGGAGGAGAAGGCGCAGTCGGCACGCAGTTCGCTGCCCAAGCCGCGCGAGATCCTCGAGGTCCTGGACCAGTACGTGATCGGCCAGAACCGCGCCAAGCGCACGCTGGCCGTGGCCGTGTACAACCACTACAAGCGCATCGAGAGCCGCCAGAAGAACGACGAAGTCGAGCTGGCGAAGTCGAACATCCTGCTGGTCGGTCCGACCGGTTCGGGCAAGACGCTGCTGGCCGAAACCCTGGCCCGCCTGCTCAACGTGCCGTTCACCATGGCCGACGCCACCACGCTGACCGAAGCCGGTTACGTGGGCGAGGACGTGGAGAACATCATCCAGAAGCTGCTGCAGAAGTGCGACTACGACGTCGAGAAGGCACAGCAGGGCATCGTCTACATCGATGAAATCGACAAGATCTCGCGCAAGAGCGAGAACCCGTCGATTACCCGCGATGTGTCCGGCGAAGGCGTCCAGCAGGCCCTGCTGAAGCTGATCGAAGGCACCGTGGCCAGCGTTCCGCCGCAGGGCGGCCGCAAGCACCCGCAGCAGGAATTCCTGCAGGTGGACACCAAGAACATCCTGTTCATCTGCGGCGGCGCGTTTGCCGGCCTGGACAAGGTGATCCAGCAGCGGTCCAACGATTCGGGCGGCATCGGCTTCGGGGCCAAGGTCAAGAGCGCCGAGCGCAAGCAGGAAGTGGGCAAGGTGCTGGCCGAAGTCGAGCCGGAAGACCTGATCAAGTTCGGCCTGATTCCCGAGTTCGTCGGTCGTCTGCCGGTCGTGGCCACCCTGGAAGAGCTGGACGAAGCGGCCCTGGTGCGGATCCTGACCGAGCCGAAGAACGCCATCACCAAGCAGTTCAAGAAGCTGTTCGAGATGGAGCACGTCGAGCTCGAGTTCCGCCCGGACGCGCTGGCTGCCATTGCCCGCAAGGCGCTCAAGCGCAAGACCGGTGCCCGCGGCCTGCGTACGATCGTCGAATCGGTCCTGCTGGACACCATGTATGACCTGCCGTCGGCAGAGAACGTCAGCAAGGTGGTGGTGGACGAATCGGTGATCGAACACAAGTCCGAGCCGTACCTGATCTACCAGACGCCGCCGGCGCCTGAACAGAAGGCGGCTGGTGCTGAATAATCAGTTCAAGTAATTGAATTGAAAGAAATTTTTCAGAACAGCTTGCATCTAGAAGCCGATGGCCCCATAACGAGGCCATCGGCTTTTTTTGTATCCGGGCGAGGCCGCCCGGAGGCCATCCCCACTGTTCCACTGGAGCCCACATGGCCCGTTCCCCTACTGAGACTCTCGACCTGCCGGTACTGCCGCTGCGTGACGTGGTGGTGTTCCCGCACATGGTCATTCCGCTGTTCGTCGGCCGCGACAAGTCCATGCATGCGCTGGAGCAGGCGATGGAGGCGGACAAGCGCATCCTGCTGCTGGCGCAGAAGTCGGCCGAGACCGACGACCCGACCGCGGCCGACCTATACCAGGTCGGTACGCTGGCCCAGGTGCTGCAGCTGCTGAAGCTGCCCGACGGCACCATCAAGGTGCTGGTCGAAGGCCTGTCGCGCGTCAACGTCACCCAGGTCACCGAGCGCGACGGCTCGCTGCATGGCGTGGGCGTGGAAATCGAATCGGACGAATCGCGCGAGCCGCGTGAGATCGAGGCGATCGCCCGTTCGCTGATGTCGCTGTTCGAGCAGTACGTCAAGACCAACCGCAAGCTGCCGCCGGAACTGCTGCAGACCCTGGCCGGTATCGACGAGCCGGCGCGTCTGGCCGATACCATCGCCGCGCACATCAGCGTGCGCCTGGCCGACAAGCAGCGCCTGCTGGAAACCCTGCAGATCGGCGACCGGCTGGAAATGCTGGTCGGCCTGGTCGACGGCGAAATCGACGTGCAGCAGATGGAAAAGCGCATCCGCGGCCGCGTGAAGTCGCAGATGGAAAAGAGCCAGCGCGAGTACTACCTCAACGAACAGATGAAGGCCATCCAGAAGGAACTGGGCGACCTGGACGACGCACCGGGCGAGCTGGAAGAGCTGGCCCGCAAGATCGCCGAGGCGGGCATGCCCAAGCCGGTGGAAACCAAGGCCAAGGCCGAGCTCAACAAGCTCAAGCAGATGTCGCCGATGTCGGCCGAAGCGGCGGTCGTGCGCAACTACCTGGACTGGCTGCTGGGCGTGCCGTGGAAGAAGCGCACCAAGGTGCGCAAGGACCTCAAGGCCGCGCAGGACACCCTGGATGCCGATCACTTCGGCCTGGACAAGGTCAAGGACCGCATCCTGGAGTACCTCGCAGTGCAGTCGCGGGTGAAGCAGATGAAGGGGCCGATCCTGTGCCTGGTCGGGCCGCCGGGCGTGGGCAAGACCTCGCTGGGGCAGTCGATCGCCAAGGCGACCAACCGCAAGTTCGTGCGCATGAGCCTGGGTGGCGTGCGCGACGAGGCCGAGATCCGCGGGCATCGCCGTACCTACGTCGGTTCGATGCCCGGCCGCATCGTGCAGAACCTCAACAAGGTGGGCAGCAAGAACGCGCTGTTCGTGCTCGACGAAATCGACAAGATGTCGATGGACTTCCGTGGCGATCCGTCGTCGGCGCTGCTGGAAGTGCTCGATCCCGAGCAGAACAACGCGTTCAACGACCACTACCTGGAAGTGGACCTGGACCTGTCCGAAGTGATGTTCGTGGCGACCTCCAACTCGCTCAACATCCCCGGCCCGCTGCTGGACCGCATGGAAGTCATCCGCATCCCCGGCTACACCGAGGATGAGAAGCTCAACATCGCCATGCGCTACCTGGTGCCCAAGCAGCTCAAGGCCAACGGCCTGAAGCCGGAGGAACTGGAAATCGGTGCCGACGCGATCCAGGACGTGGTGCGCTACTACACCCGCGAATCGGGCGTGCGCAACCTGGAGCGCGAAGTCGCCAAGATCTGCCGCAAGGTGGTCAAGGAGATCGCGCTGGCGGGCCCGGTCGCGGCGGCCAAGCCGGCCAAGGCCGGCAAGAAGACCGGCGCGAAGAAGAAAGCGCTGGTGTCGGTCAGCGGCAAGAACCTGGACAAGTACCTGGGCGTGCGTCGCTTCGACTTCGGCCGTGCCGAGGAACAGAACGAAATCGGCCTGGTCACCGGCCTGGCCTGGACCGAGGTGGGCGGCGACCTGCTGCAGATCGAATCCACCCTGGTCCCGGGCAAGGGCGCGCTGATCCTGACCGGCCAGCTCGGCAACGTGATGAAGGAGTCGGCGTCGGCCGCCCTGTCGGTGGTGCGCTCGCGCGCCGAACGCCTGGGCATCGACGCCGAGTTCCTGCAGAAGCACGACGTGCACGTCCACGTGCCGGACGGTGCCACGCCCAAGGACGGCCCCAGCGCCGGCATCGCGATGGTGACCTCGCTGGTGTCGATGCTGACCAAGGTGCCGATCCGCGCCGAAGTCGCCATGACCGGTGAGATCACCCTGCGCGGCCGTGTGACCGCCATCGGTGGCCTCAAGGAGAAGCTGCTGGCGGCGCTGCGCGGCGGCATCACCACGGTGATCATCCCCGAGGAGAACCGCAAGGATCTGGCCGACATCCCGGCCAACGTCACCCGCGATCTGAAGATCGTGCCGGTGAAGTGGATCGAAGAGGTGCTCGACCTGGCGCTGGAGACACCGCTGACGCCGAAGAAGCCCGGTAAAGATGGGCAGCGCGTCACAGTGCGTGGCAAGAGCAAGACATCTTCCACGACGCGCGTCAAGCACTGACGCGCCATCTGGAAATCGCCGAAACCCGCGTCGTTATTGGCTTTTCAGCTTGCGTGGGTAGGGGGCGACTGGTATAAAAGCACCACTCGCGAGTCAGCAAAAAACTGAATTCGGCGAACTGAGAACTTCACGGTATCCGGCTGCACTGTCGGTCGGATGCTTTACTGTCGAATACGCGGAATCCCCGCCAAAGGAGCTGTAGAGAATGAACAAGACCGAATTGATCGACGCCGTTGCTGAAGCCGCCGACCTGACCAAGGCCGAGTCCAGCCGCGCCGTCGATGCCGTCATCGCTTCCGTCACCAAGGCCCTGAAGGGCGGTGAAGCGGTGACGCTGGTTGGCTTCGGCACGTTCCAGGTCCGTGCGCGCGCTGCCCGTACCGGCCGCAACCCGAAGACCGGCGACACCATCAAGATCGCTGCTTCGAAGAATCCGTCGTTCAAGGCTGGCAAAGCCCTGAAGGATGCCGTAAACTAAGCGGCTTGCTGGGGTGCTTAGCTCAGCGGTAGAGCGTCTCCTTTACACGGAGAGGGTCGGGGGTTCGAAACCCTCAGCACCCACCAAGCACTGCCAGTAACACAGGTTTGAAAGTGGAGCGGTAGTTCAGCTGGTTAGAATGCTGGCCTGTCACGCCGGAGGTCGCGGGTTCGAGTCCCGTCCGCTCCGCCACTACACCGGGCCCCTGAGCAATCGGGGGCCTTGTTTTCTGCAACGATGCGAGTTGCTGCAGAAAACAGAAGAGTCAAAGCGCGGAGCGGTAGTTCAGCTGGTTAGAATGCTGGCCTGTCACGCCGGAGGTCGCGGGTTCGAGTCCCGTCCGCTCC
Source organism: Stenotrophomonas sp. GZD-301 (assembly GCF_049310345.1). Classification (NCBI taxonomy): domain Bacteria; kingdom Pseudomonadati; phylum Pseudomonadota; class Gammaproteobacteria; order Lysobacterales; family Lysobacteraceae; genus Stenotrophomonas; species Stenotrophomonas sp. GZD-301. The sequence continues at coordinate 39,935 of NZ_JBMOWY010000045.1, forward strand.
GCCAGTTTTAAATAAATCCTCGAAAAGAAGTAAATCGGGGTAGGTTTTTCGGAGTATCTTCGGATATAATGAGCGCCTGCAAAGTTTCAAGCGCGGAGCGGTAGTTCAGCTGGTTAGAATGCTGGCCTGTCACGCCGGAGGTCGCGGGTTCGAGTCCCGTCCGCTCCGCCAATTCTTGAAGGCCCCTGGTGCAAACCAGGGGCTTTTCTTTTGCGCGTTCGCCGGCCCCGCACGGGTCGATCCGGCCAGCGCATGGAAAGCAGGTGACCGCCTGCCGCCGCGCCGCTTTTGGAGCCGCGCCCGAAGCGGGTTACACTGCCGGGCTCGCCAATCAGGCCTTGATTCTTCCCATGCTGCAGAAACTTCGCGACAAGACCTCAGGCTGGATCGTCACCGTGATCCTGGGGCTGCTGATGATTCCGTTCCTGTTCGTGATCGACAACAGCTACCTCGGTGGCGTCGGCGCGCAGAACGTGGCCAAGGTGGCCGCGCCGCCGACCTGGTGGAAGTCGGCCCCGTCATGGTGGCCGGTGTCGTTCCTGTGGCAGCACCACGAGATCAGCTCGCAGGACTTCCGCGTGCGTTTCGAACAGGCCCGCCAGCAGGCGCGCCAGGAACAGGGCGAGAATTTCGACCCGCGTCAGTTCGAAAGCACCGAAAGCAAGCTGGCCGTGCTCGACCAGATGATCGACGAACAGGTCGTGCGCCTGGCCGGCGAACAGTCCGGCATCGTGATCGGCGACAAGGCCGTGCGTGACTACATTGTTTCGATCCCGGGGTTCCTGGGGCCGGACGGCAAGTTCAACAACGACCAGTACCGCATCGCGCTGGCCAGCAGCAACCCGCCGCGTACCCCGACGCAGTTCGAAGCGCTGGTGCGCGAGAGCATCCAGCAGTCGGTGGTGCCCTCGGCATTGCAGCTGTCCGGCTTCACCACCCAGGCCGAAGCCGAGCGTCTGATGAAGCTGCTGGGCGAAACCCGTGACGTGGAGATCGCCGCGCTGCCGGAAACGCCGGCCGATACCGCCGAGGTTACCGACGCGCAGATCAAGCAGTGGTACGACGCGCATCTGAAGGACTTCCGCCAGCCGGAGACGGTGAAGCTGGAGTACGTCGAGATCAACGGCGCGACCCTGCCGGCCGCCGCGCCGGCCGATGAGGCCACGCTGCGCAAGCGCTACGAAGACGAGAAGGCGCGTTTCGCCACGCCCGAACAGCGTCTGGCCTCGCACATCCTGATCGCCGCCGACGGCAGCGACCCGGCCAAGCTCAAGGCTGCCGAAGAGAAGGCGACGCGCCTTGCCGCCGACGCCAAGGCGCCGGGCGCCGATTTCGCTGCGCTGGCCAATGCCAACTCCGAAGATCCGGGCTCCAAGGGCACCGGCGGTGATCTGGGCTGGGTCGAGCGTGGCGCGATGGTCAAGCCGTTCGAAGACGCGCTGTTCGCGATGAAGGTCGGTGACGTGACCGGGCCGGTCAAGACCGACTTCGGTTATCACGTGCTGAAGCTGCGCGAACTCAAGGGCGGCGAGGGCCGTGCATTCGAGGAAGTGCGCGACCAGCTGGCCGCCGAACAGCTCAAGGCCGACAACGACCGTGCGTTCACCGAACTGAGCGGCCGCCTGGTCGACCTGGTGTACAAGAACCCGACCTCGCTGGAAGGCGCGGCCAAGGACATCGGCCTGCCGGTGCAGACCCTGGGCCCGTTCAACCGCGCCACCGCCAGCGGCATCGCCACCAACCCGGCCGTGCTGCGCGCCGCGTTCTCCGATGTGCTGACCCAGGACGGCACGGTCAGCGACCCGATCGAGCTGGAACCGAACCACAGCGTCATGATCCGCGTCACCGAGCACACTGCCGAACAGGCGTTGCCGCTGGACAAGGCGCGTGAGCAGGTGATCGCGGCGATCCATGCCGACCGCACCCGCCAGGCATCGGAGAAGGCCGTGGAAGCGCTGCTGGCCAAGCTCAAGGCCGGCCAGACGCTGCAGGCACTGCAGGCCAGCGAAAAGCTGCAGATCAGCCCGCTGCCGGGCCTGCCGCGCACGCAGCCGGTGCCGACCCCGGAAATCAACCGCGCCGTGTTCTCCGCGGCGCCGCCGGCGGAAGGCAAGCCGACCTACGGCAAGGTGGAGGTGCAGGGCCGTTACCTGGTGTTCGCGGTGACCAAGGTCGCCCCGGGCAACGTGGCCGAGGTGACTCCGGAGCAGCAGCAGCAGCTCAAGGAGCAGCTGAGCCAGATCGACGGCATGGCGGCGGCCAAGGCCTACATCCAGGCCATGCGCAAGCACTACAAGGTGCAGACCGAAGAAGCGAACCTGTAACCGACCCCGGTTGCAGGGACAGCAGAAAGCCCGGCATTGCCGGGCTTTCTGCGTTTTGTGGCGGGTGAGGGGTGGCCTGTCCAGGAAAAGCTGGATTGGGTGTCTCATTTCAACGGTCGCAGCAGGAGAAGCACGCTGCTTTCTCCGTCCGGGTCTACGGCGAGCGTGAGGGCCCCGTCGCAACCGGCAGGCCCCTGGGCAAATGTCCCCCGGCCGCCGCCGGACGGCGACGGCCTCCTCCTTTATTTTGCCCTGGAGCCTGCCGGCCGCGACGGGGCTCGGCTCGCGGTGGGCGTTGAAAGCCAAGCGCTCCTGCGAGGCGCCAGCGTTCTCGACACGTGGGCCGCGATGCCCTTGTGGGCGAACTAAAGGAGGAGGTGGCGGCCGCAGGCCGACGCCGGGGGACATTCGCCGGCAAGGGCATCGTGGCCCAGCGCCCGGCCCACCGGCCGCCGCGTCCAAAAAAAGCCCGGCATGGCCGGGCTTCTGAAGCGTGTCGATCGGGCGCGGGGCTCAGTCTTCGACCCGCAGCACCGCGCCGGGCTTGAGCACGCTGCTGCCCGACAACCCGTTGAGCGACAGCAGTGCCTTGAGCGGCATGCCGTAGCGGCGCGCGATGGTCCAGGCCGACTCGCCGTCGCGCACGGTGTGGCGGCGGCTGCGCGGGCGATCGGCGCTGGCCACGGTGCGGCTGGCGGCCGGGGCCGGGGCGTTGCGCGCGGGGGCGGCTGCCGCAGGCGCGGCGGGCGCAGCGCTGGCAATGCTGGCCACACTGACGCTGGCATCGGCGGGAGCGTGTGCCGACGGGGCCAGCACGGTCACCTGACCGGACGGGCGGCCCTTGCCGCTGGCCAGGGCCGGGTTGAGGCGTGCGATGCGCGCCGGGTCCAGCGAGCGCTGGGCGGCCCACTGCTGCACGCTGGTGCCGGCTGGCAGGGTGTGGCCCTTGAGCACCGGCACGGTGCGGTCCAGCGAGGCCATCACGGCCGGCTCGGTCTCGGCGTCTTCGAGCACGCAGGCCAGGGCATGCAGCTTCTCGACGTAGGCATAGGTGATCGGCGATAGGCCCGGCAGTTCGGCCGGCCGCGCGTTCTGCGCGTTCATGCCGGCCTTGCGCAGCGACTGCAGCACCCGGTACTCGCCGGCGTTGTAGGCCATCGTGGCCAGGCGCCAGTCGCCGCCGAACATGCCGTGCAGGGTCTTGAGGTAACGCACCGCAGCCTGGGTCGAATCCACCGCCGACAGGCGGCCGTCGTACCCGGGCGTCATCTGCACGCGATGGTTCTTGGCAGTGGTGGCGATGAACTGCCACAGGCCGGTCGGCCCACTGCCGTTGCGGGCGTTGGGGCGGTAGCCGCTCTCCACGAACGGGATCAGCGCGAATTCGGTCGGCAGGTCGGCCTTGCGCAGCTCTTCGACCACATAGCCGAACAGCACAAGGGCGTCATCGTCCTGGTTGGCCAGGCGGGATGGGGCGTGGGCGAACTGCTTCTGCCAGCGCGGGCTGGTCGCCTCGGTATTGCAGGTCGGCTCGGCCAGGCCCTCACGGAAGCTGGCGAAGATCTCCTGACCATTGCGTACCGACGGCGGCGGCAGGGCGGACGGGTCCAACGGCAGCGAGGACAGGCCCGCGACGTTCTGCGACATGCCGGCGGTCAACGACTGGGCGCCCGCGCTGCCGGCCACGGCGATCGCCAGGCCAAGCGCGAGCGGCAACAATCGCCGACTCACGTACTGAATCCGTCTTTCCAGCGCCGCAGACCGGCGACCACGTCGACTTCATCGGTGACGGGACGACCCAGGTAGGCGCTGACGGCCTGCTGGATCACGGCGGTGTGGGTACGCAGGAACGGGTTGCACTGCAGCTCGCCTGCCAGGGTTACCGGCAGCGTGGGACGGTCATCGCGGCGCATGGCCAAAGCCTCCTCATGGCGCTGCGACAACGCAGCGTTGGTGGGGTCGACATGCCGCGCGAAGACGGCATTTGACACGGTGTACTCGTGGGCGCAACAGACCAGCAGTTGCGACGGCAGGGACGCCAGCTTGTGCAGGGATGCCAGAAGCTGGGACGGCGTACCTTCGAACATGCGCCCACAGCCCAGGCTGAACAGCGCATCGCCACTGAAAAGGTGTTCAGCGGTGTGAAACGCGATGTGGCTCCGGGTGTGCCCGGGCACGGATACTACGTGCAAGCCCAGCCCCAATGCCTGAATGCATTCACCTTCGGCCACCCGATGGGCAGGCAGGTCGATGCGCGGTTCGACCGGTGCATACACCTCCACCTCCGGAAAACGGGCCTGCAACTCGGCCACGCCGCCGATGTGGTCGTCGTGGTGATGGGTGAGCAGAATGGCCTCCGGACGCCAGTTCTGCTGCGCTGCGGCGGCCAGCACGGGCGCCGCCTGGCCGGGATCGATGATCAACGCACGGCCGTCGTCGGCGACCAGCGTCCAGATGTAATTGTCCGCGAAGGCGGGCAGGGCGGTCAGTCGCATAGAATTGGACCATGCCCGCCGCGCCGCGCCCCCGTCAAGCGACAGTCGCATCCTGGTTTGATACTGAACCGGCGCAGGCGTTGCGCCGCCTGGAGTTCGAGCGCCTGCATCCGCTGCTCTCCGTGCACCCGGTGACCCCGTGGCTGTGGATCGCCCCGACGCCCGCATGGCTGGAGCAGGCCACACTGCCCGGGCGCGGCCTGCGCCTGTACCGGGACGCCGGGGAGTACGCCGGCGACGCCCGCTGCGGCCTGCCGCTGCCGCTGCCCGACGAGAGCGTCAACGCCATCGTGCTGCAGCACGTGACCGCACGCGACGCCGAGCGCCTGATCGACGAGTGCGCGCGCGTGCTGATGCCCGGCGGCCGCCTGTGGCTGTCCACCCTCAACCCGTTCAGCCCCTGGCGCAGCCAATGGCGCCGGCACGGGCTGGTGGTGCGCTCGCCGCAGCGCCTGCGCCATACCCTGGGCCAGGCAGGGCTCACCTGCGAGGAACTGCATTACCTCGGCCCGATGTGGCGCGACCGCTCGCCCGACCGTGGCAGCCTGGCGCCGCTGCGCGCGGCCTGCCTGTTCACCGCTGAAAAACGCACCCTGGCCCTGCCGGGGCCGACGCCACTGCCGGTACGCCGTTGGCACGGCACCGTGGCGACCTGATCTGGACTGCAATGAAAACAATTGAAATACACACCGACGGTTCCTGCCTTGGCAATCCCGGCCCCGGTGGCTGGGCGGCGCTGCTGCGCTACAACGCGCACGAGCGCGAGCTGAGCGGCGGTGAGGCGCATACCACCAACAACCGGATGGAGCTGATGGCGGCCATTTCCGGGCTGGAAGCGCTGACCGAACCGTGCAACATCGTGCTGTTCACCGATTCCCAGTACGTGCGCCAGGGGCTGACCCAGTGGATGCCGGGCTGGATCCGCAAGAACTGGAAGACCGCCGGCGGCGACCCGGTCAAGAACCGCGAGCTGTGGGAGCGCCTGCATGCGGCGACCCTGCGCCATACCATCGACTGGCGCTGGGTGAAGGGGCATTCCGGTGACCCGGACAACGAGCGCGTGGACCAGCTCGCCCGCGACGCGGCCATCCGGATCCGCGCGGCTGGACCGGTACACTGAGCCCATGCGTCAGATCATCCTAGATACCGAAACCACCGGCCTGGAGTGGAAGAAGGGCAACCGCGTCGTCGAAATCGGCTGCGTGGAGTACCTCGAACGCCGGCCCAGCGGCAACCACTTCCACCGTTACCTCAAGCCCGACTGCGAGTTCGAACCCGGCGCGCAGGAAGTCACCGGCCTGACCCTGGAGTTCCTCGCCGACAAGCCCACGTTTGCCGAGGTGGCCGAGGAATTCCTGGCCTTCATCGACGGCGCCGAGCTGATCATCCACAACGCGGCGTTCGATCTGGGCTTCCTGGACAACGAGCTGTCGCTGCTGGGCGACCAGTACGGCCGGATCATCGACCGTTGCCCGGTCATCGATACGCTGAAAATGGCCCGCGAGCGGTTCCCGGGCCAGCGCAACTCGCTGGATGCGCTGTGCAAGCGCCTGGGCGTGGACAACGCGCACCGCCAGCTGCACGGCGGCCTGCTCGATGCCCAGATCCTGGGCGATGTGTACATCGCGCTGACCTCGGGCCAGGAGGAAATCGGCTTCGGCTCGGCCGACGATGGCCGGCCGGGCACGGCCCACGCCCAGGCCTTTGACACCTCGCGCCTGCTGCCGCGCCCGCGCGTGGTTGCCACCGCCTCGGAGCTGGAGGCCCACGAGGCGCGTCTGGCCAAGCTGCGCAAGAAGGCCGGCCGTGCCATCTGGGACGGCGAGCCTGACGCAGTGGAAGCAGTCAGCGCCTGACAGCGCCCCCCCGGCGGCAGGTCCCGACCGTTGGTCGGGACGGTTACATCAGTGGCAGCGCACCAGGATCACGGTGATGTTGTCCGAGCCGCCGCCATCCAGCGCGGCGGCCACCAGGGTATCCACGCATTCCTGCGCGCTGGCGTCGTCGAAGGCGAGGGTGCGGGCGATGCCCTGGTCCTCGACCTCCTCGGTGAGGCCGTCACTGCACAGCAGCAGCTGCATGCCCGGGCGCAGCTCACCGGTGGTGGTGGCCACGTTCAGGTGTGCCGGGTCGGTTACGCCGAGCGCCTGGGTCACCACGTTGCGGTGCGGGTGCGCGCGCGCCTGCTCGGCGGTCAGGTTGCCCTGGCTGACCATTTCCTGGACCACGCTGTGATCCTGGCTCAACTGCGCCAGCGTGCCATCGCGCCACAGGTAGGCGCGGCTGTCGCCGACCCACGCCACTTCATACCGGTTGCCCTGCACGCGCGCGGCGACCACGGTGGTGCCCATCGGCAGGCTGTCGTTGCGGCGGCGCGAGGTACGGATGATCTCCTCGTCGGCCACGCGGATGGCCTGGGCCAGGGTGGCACCGCGGCGGATCTCGCGCACGATGGTCTCGCGGGCCAGGGCGCTGGCGACTTCGCCGCAGGCATGGCCGCCCATGCCGTCGGCCACCAGCCACAGGGACAGCTCCCCGTCGCCGTAGTAGGTGTCCTCGTTGAGGTCACGGCGCAGGCCGGGGTGGGTCAGGTGTCCGAATTCGATCATGGCGGGGCGATGGCCGGGGATTGTTGCTGAGGATGAACGGCATGATCGCGGCCCGCCGGACATCCGGCAAGGCATCCATACAGAAGAAATTCACTTCATTGCACGCAATGACTTGTCGTCGGCGCGTCCTGCCCGTATCATTCGCTCCCCGGTTCGCCGGGACCATCTGGAGAGGTGGCAGAGCGGTTGAATGTACCTGACTCGAAATCAGGCAGGCGTTTATAGCGCCTCGGGGGTTCGAATCCCCCCCTCTCCGCCAGACACGCAAAAAAGGCTGCCCTCACGGGTGGCCTTTTTTGCGTGTCTGGCGGAGAGGGGGGGATTGCAACGGCGCGTTACGCGGTCGCCGCGGAATCCATACCGGATACGTCTTGGGTGCCTATTCGCTAAACTGGCCGCATTCAACACGGAATGCCCCCCATGACCGCAGAAATCCTCGTTCCCGTGTCCTTCGGCGAGCTGCTCGACAAGATCTCGATCCTGCAGATCAAGTCCGAGCGCATCAGCGATCCGGCCAAGCTGGCCAATATCCACGCCGAGTTGAGCGCGCTGGAACAGACCTGGATGGCGCATCCGGCCGCGGTCAAGGATGTCGCGCGCCTGCGCGCCGAGCTCAAGGCCGTCAACGAGCGCCTGTGGGATACCGAAGACGACATCCGCCTGCAGGACAAGGCCCAGGCCTTCGACGAGCGCTTCATCGAACTGGCCCGCACGGTCTACCTGCAGAACGACGCGCGCGCCCGTATCAAGAAGGACATCAATCTCGCGCTGGGCTCGGCCTACGTCGAAGAGAAGTCGTACAAGGACTACGCCGCGGGCCTCTGAGCGGCGACGGAGCCGGGCAGCGCCCGGCCCTACCGGTCGGCAACGTACCGTTCGAAGGCCGCAATGCCGTCCTCGACGGTAATCAGCTGCATCACATCGTCGAACTCCACCTTGGCGCCCCACTTCAGTTCACTGGCCGGCTTGCCCAGAAACTTGCGCGCGGCATCGTCGTAGCGGTCCACGCAGTAGCGGCGGTCCGAGTACGGGCCGCTGCGATGCGGATTGCTGGCCGCATGCAGCCCCAGCACCTTGGCGCCCATCGCGTTGGCGATGTGCATCGGCCCCGAATCGGGGGTCATCACCAGGTTGGCGCGGGCCAGCAGCGCCGGCAGCTGCTTGAGCGTGTCCTTGCCGACCAGGTCCAGGGCGGGGGTCTGCAGCTGGGCCTGGATGGCATCGGTCATGTCCCGCTCCAGCGTGCTGCGCCCGCCGCACAGCACCACCCGCCAGCCGCGTGCGGTGGCGTGGTTGGCCACGGCGGCGTAGCGATCGGCGTACCAGTTGCGGCGCACATGGCTGGAGCAGGGCGAGATGATCAGCACCGGCCGGCCGTCGTCCTCCCACTGCGCCTGCGCCCACTCGAACGCCGCAGGCGGCACGGCCAGGTCCCAGCTCACCGAGTCCTGCACCAGGCCCAGCGGCTCGCAGAAGCTGCCGATCGCGTCCAGCACATGGATGCCGGGGCGGTCGGGGATGCGCTCGTTGATGAAAAGCCCGTGAAGATCCTTGGAGCGCGCGCGGTCGTAGCCGATCCGGCGCTGCGCCGGCACGAACGCCGACAGCACGTTGGCGCGGAACGCCACCTGCATCTGCAGCAGCGCCTCGAACCGGCCCGGCGGCAGGCTGGCGCGCAGCGCGCGCATGCCGGCCAGCCCGGTCTTCTTGTCGTAGGGGTGGAACACCACGCCGGGCAATCCGTCCAGCAGCTTGTGGCCGGCCTTGTCGATGATCCAGTGCAGGGTCTGGCCCGGTCGGGCGCGCTGCAGGGTGCGCACGAGGGGGACCACATGGGTCACGTCCCCGAGTGCGGACAAACGCAAAAGGCACAAGGAAGAGGACGCTGATGGCATGGTGTTGTTAGACTCGAAGGAATGGTCGCATTCGACGCCACTGAAGCGCTGACGCCCTGCCGCGATGGACGCGGGATGGGTGCCATTCTGTTCGACCGCGAGCGGCTGCGGCAAGCCGAGATGAGCCTGTTCTCGCCGGCGCACTGGGGCGACCGTGCGCGCCCGGTCGGCGACGGGGGGCGCGGAGGCGCCTGGTTCGTCGATGCGCCGTTCGGCCACAGCGTGCTGCGCCAGTACCTGCGCGGCGGCGTGGCGGCCAAGTTCAGCCGCGACCAGTACTTCTGGCGCGGTGCCAACCACACCCGCAGTTTTGCCGAGTTCCGCCTGATGCGCGCGCTGCGCGCGCAGAAGCTGCCGGTGCCGCGCCCGATCGCCGCGTTCTACATGCGCGAGGGCCTCCGGTACCGCGCCGCCATCCTGATGGAACGCCTGGAAGGCGTGCGCTCGCTGGCCGACCGTGCCCTGGTGGCAGGCCGCGGCGCGCCCTGGGAGGAGACCGGCCGCCTGATCGCGCGGTTCCACCGCGCCGGCCTGGACCATGCCGACCTCAACGCACACAACATCCTGTTCGACGCCAACGGACACGGCTGGCTGATCGATTTCGACCGCGGCGTGCAGCGTATCCCCGCCACACGCTGGCGCGAGCGCAACCTCAAGCGTCTGCTGCGTTCGCTGATCAAGCTGCGCGGCGAGCGCAGTCACGACGATGTGGAAAAGGACTATGCACGGCTGCGCCGTGCCTACGACCTGGCCTGGAACCGGGGTTACTGATGGACTGGGCGCTGCGTTTCATGGGGGTCGGCAATGCGTCGGCCGTCGAACTGGGGTCGCCGATGGCGGTGATCGAGCGCGCCGGACGGCCGTGGCTGACCATCGACTGCGGCGGCGAAGGGCTCACCGCCTTCCAGGCCCACTACGGGCACATGCCGCAGGCGTTGTTCGTGACCCATGTGCACCTGGACCACGTGGCCGGGTTCGAGCGCCTGTTCGTGGATGCGTTCTTCTCGCCGCAGCGTCGTGGGCGCATCCGTCTGTACGTGCCGGCTACCGTGGTGCCGCTGCTGCACCGCCGCGTGGCCGACTACCCCAACGTGCTGGCCGAAGGCGGCGCCAACTTCTGGGATGCGTTCCAGCTGATCGTGGTCGGCGACGCGTTCTGGCACGACGGCGTGCGCATGGAAGTGTTCCCGGTGCGCCACCACTGGCCCGAAACGGCCTACGGCCTGCGCCTGAAGGGCGCGCTGACCTGGAGCGGCGATACCCGGCCGATCCCGGAAATGCTGGCGCGTTATGCCGACGACAACGAACTGATCGCCCACGACTGTGGCCTGCACGGCAATCCGTCGCACACCGGGGTGGATGACCTGGAGCGCGAGTACAGCCGCGCGCTGCAGGCGCGGATGATGCTGTACCACTACGCCAGCCACGCCGATGGCGAGGCCCTGCGCCAGCGTGGCCATCGCGTGGCGCTGCCCGGCGAATGCGTGGTGCTGGCCGCGCCGACCGCCGCGAACGTGGTCGCGCAGGACCCCTGAGCATGGCGGGCAGCCAGGTGCATGGCGCGCTGGCCGATCATCTGGAGGCGCTGGAGCGCGCGCTGCACGACCCGGTCGTGCGTGGCGACGTTGCACGCCTGTCGGCGTTGCTGGATGACGACTTCAGCGAGATCGGCAGTTCCGGCGCGGTCTTCGGTCGCGACGCGGCGCTGGCCGAGATCCCGTGCGATCGCGCGCAGGTGTGCATCGTGTCCGAGGATTACGCGGTGGTGTTGCTGGCGCCGTCACTGGCGCAGGTGCGTTATCGCAGTGCCTATGTGATCGACGGGGCGCGCCAGCGCACGGTGCTGCGCAGTTCGCTGTGGCGGCAGTGCGGGGAGGCGTGGCGGATGGTGTTCCACCAGGGCACGCCAGTGCCGGACCCCTGAAAAGGTGGCGGCCCCGCCGGCTGACCTCGGCGCCCGCGTCGATCGATACCGTTGCTGCCTTCCGGCCCTGGCGGGATTTTCGACCTAGCGTCGCGAGGGGCCGACGGGGCCACCATAGAGACGTTCCGCAGACAGGGCGATCAGGATCGGCCGCTGGTTGCTGGAGCTGCGCGACGGAACAGGTCCGACAGTGCAGTCGCGCATTCTAGCGCATGCGCGGCACGCAGTGCCAGACTGCCGAGTCTGAATCCCGTGTAGCCCGCTGCCCGGCAGACCGCCCATCGGGCGGGCAGGTGGGTAAAATACGCCGCACAGGAGGAACGACCTCCCCCGCATCGGGCATTACTGACCAGGACGGCCTGGCCCCATCAAGGAGGGCCGCATGGCCTGGATCTATCTGTTGGCAGCCGGTGTACTGGAAATTGTCTGGGCGTTCGCGATGAAGCAGTCCGACGGTTTCAGCAAGCTCACTCCCTCGATCATCACCCTGGTTACCATGACCGCCAGTTTCTGGCTGTTGTCGCTGGCCATGCGCACTCTGCCGCTGGGAACCGCCTATACGATCTGGACCGGCATCGGCGCGGTCGGCGCGTTCGTGGTCGGCATCGTCTTCCTGGGCGAGCAGGTCAGCGCGATGCGGATCGGCGCGGCGGTGCTGATCGTCAGCGGGCTGGTGCTGATGAAGGTCTCGAGCGGCTGAGCCGTCAGGCGCCCGCAAGGACCTGTTCCATCTCCACCGCATCCAGGCCCGGGCCGTGGCCGTCGGTCACGACCCGGGTCACGGTGAAGCCCAGCGCCGCGTAGAAGTCGCGGGTGTGCTGGCTGGTGCTGAGGATCACGCGCTGCGCCCCCAGCGCACGGGCCTGGCGCAGCCGGGCCTGCGCGAGCGCGCTGCCCAGCCCCTGGCGGTGCAGGCCGTGTTCGACCATGCCCCAGCAGAACGTCGCGTCCGAGGCGTCGATGGCCAGTCCGGCGCAGGCGACGATACGCCCGTGACGCTCGATCACGTGGTAGTCGCCCGCGCGGTCGGGATGCTGCAGGTACGCGGCGAAGCCGGCGCGCTCATGCGTGCCGAAATAGCCGGGCACGTTGCTGTCGAAGATGCGCAGGCAGGCGTCCGCGTCGGCGGCGGAGTAGGGGCGTGCCGGCCCCTGTGGAGGGTTCACCCGGCGGTCCAGCTGCCGCCACCCTGGGTGCAGCTCTCCGGCAGTCCGGCGAGGTCCTCAGCGGAACGCTCGTAGTAGTGGCCGTCGAAGGCGAGGCCGAACAGCCCCTTGCAGCTGCCCTGCGATGGCGACGGGCAGGCATCCATGTAAGTGACCTGGCCTGCCTTGCCGCCCATCTGCGCGGAGGTGGACGCCAACCCTTCGCAGATCTTCTTCAGCTCTGCCTCGCTCGAGGCACCGCTGGACTGCACGCAGTCGCGGGAGCGGATGGTCTTGCCGAACAGCGTGAACTCACCGGCAATCATGCAGGCCCGGGCCTGCTGTGCCTGGTCTGGTGCCGCGTGGGCCACCGCTGTGTTGGGCGCCGGCGTGGCATCGGCCTGCGGAGCGCTGGCCGCGGGCGCTGGCGCTCCCGAGGGTGCCGGCGCATCGGGTGCTGCCGGTTGCGTGCAGGCGGCCATGCCGACCGCGCAGGCCAGTACCAGGGCATACCGGGGAATCATCCGTGTCATCGCGCATTCCTTGCAGTTGACTGAGCGGCTGATCCTGCCACAGGGGAGGGGGATGCACCATTGCCCCGCCTGGGGGAGGGGCATCCCCACCGCTGGGCTAGTGGGCCGTGGCCCCGATGTAGCCCAGGAAGGCGAGGGCCGATGCCCTGTCTTCAAAAGAGGCTTCAACGCGGTCACCGTTGGAGTAACGCACGATGATTTCGTACTTGCGGAACGCGCCGTCGTCGACCTTGGTCTGGTCGTGCTCCGTCAGGAACTGCGTTGCCGCATCCACGCCAGCGAACTCCCTTTCCGCGCCGTGCAGCGGCATGACCATGACCTTGGATACGCCTCTGTCGATGGCCTTCTTCAGGCTGTCGAAGAATCCCGCCAGCTGCGCTGCATTGTTGTTGGTCAGCTGCGCTTTGAGCACGGCTCTCTGCTCGGGAGTGAGCGATTCGATCTGCGCGACGGCATGTGCGAACTCCTGATCCGGCGTCGCCTCATCGAATCGTGCGTCAATGCCCACGGACGCGAATGCCTCAACAATCGAGTCATAGGGCATCAGAATGGTCTCGAAGCCACAGCTGCGCATCTGCGCCAGCGAGTCTTTGGTAAACACGCCCGCGAGGATGGCGCCAAGGAAGGGCTTGTCCCAGTGGTGCTGTTCGGCGATCGGCATGACCGCGCCCTGGATCTCCTGGGCTTTTGCGCGGGAGTGCTTCGTGTAGCGGCGCCAGGCAGCTTCAATGAAGGCAACCGGGCGCCCACGCACGCTGTCGCTTCCGCCCGACTCGATGACGAAATCAAGGTCGTGGACGTTCTGGTAGCGGTCCTGCCAGCTGACTTTCGAGCCCGAGCGCGCCGTGCGCTTTCCCTTCTTGTCCAGATAGAGCCCGCGCGCATCGCAGTACGCCTGAAGCTGCGGCAGGACGATCTCCTCCAGGAGGTCGCCGATGATCTGTCCAAAGCGGTGTGATGGAGATTTCGCCACAGTCAACCCTCAATCCATAGATGGCCTTCGTGCAAAGGCACGGTGTGTTTCCGGTTTTTCCACTTCGTGTTGCGGTCGCGCAGTTTCTCGAAGGAGTACGAGGTGAAGCCGGCCGCTACTGCGAGTCGTCCCAGCCAGTCGTCAACCGGGACATAGACACCGTACGGCGCGGAGTCGCCGACCACGAAGCACATCCGGGCGCCGTCGCGGCAGGCGCTGCGGAGCATGCTGAAGGTGGCGGCCATGTCATAGAAGTAGGCCGCCACCATGATGTGGTATGCCTTCTTGCCGCCCTTGCCGAGGCGTACCGTGGCGAGCTCGTTGCAGACCTCGCTTATCTCGCTGTGAATGGCTGACAGGCTGGGATGTGCAAGCACGCTGGCCAGATCGACGCGGTCAGCCGCCGCATGCTGGGAGCACGAACGGACGATGTGCTGACGAACGGCACCCTGCAGGTCGCCCCAGCCCTTGATCTCCCCCCAGAACATCATTTCCAGGCGGGTAGCGTCCGCATAGTCGTAGTTGTTTGCATAGGGCGGGGAGGTCAGAACGAGGTCGACGGAGCCGGGCTCGATCGGGATCTGCCCGTTGCGCGAATCGTGGGCGAACACACGGGCAGAGCCGCTCCATCCCTGTTCCTGGGCCGCGCGCATGTCCGCGGCCATCTGCTGCACCTTGGCGTCGAATGCGATCCGTGGCTCCAGCACCTTGGCCTTGGACTTGTTGGGCAGGATGTACTGCCATTGCGCCGTACCCACGCCGCTGCAGGCGCGAAGGATGCCCGTGATGGCCAGCCATACCAGACGTGCCGCCGCAGGATCGAGCGTGGCCGACGCCGTGGTGTACCCGTTGCGCAGGGCATAGAGCTGGGCCAGCACGTCAACGGCGTAGCACTTCTGCAGCAGATCGGGCGCACTCTGCGCTTCGGCGATCAGCGTTTCCCAGGTGTCGAGATGCTTCTTTACCGTCTCGGCGGCGTCCAGGAACGCATCGCTGTCGCTGGGCCAGGACAGCTTGGCCTCGGCAATGCGATTCACGAACGGATGGCTCTCGAACCCGAACGCGGCCGCGCCGCAGTGCTCGGCAGCGACAAGCGTGGTGCCTGATCCTGCGAAGGGGTCAAGCACCGTGCACTGCCTGCCGCCGTGGGCATCGATGACGCTCTCCGCCCATTCAGCCGAGAAGCCCGCCGAATAACGGAACCAGCGGTGGACCGGCAGCCGCATGTTGTCGGTGAACGTTCCTGACCGGGCGGTCTGCAGCGGCTTCGCCTTCGGCCTGGCGGTAGGGGGGGGGGCGAACAGCAAGTGAGGCCTCACGTGTATGCGATGGGGGGATGGTAACGTCGAGACGACTGACGCCGCCAAAGAATCGCGCGACGGCGTCGCGGCGGCTGAGATCGAACGGTCGAAAAGCAAAAAGGCCGCCCGAAGGCGGCCTTTTTACGTTTGTCTGGCGGAGAGAGGGGGATTCGAACCCCCGAAGCGCGGTTTAGACGCTTACACACTTTCCAGGCGTGCTCCTTCAACCACTCGGACACCTCTCCGGACCTGCGGCAACAACCCGCTGCAGGGGCGCAAATTCTAGCGGGGGAATCCCGATCGCACAAGCGGCACGACGCAGGGGGCAGGGGGGCTGGACAGGCGTGGCACAATGGACGTCCCGATGAAGACGGTGGCCTGATGTCCTATCTCGTCCTTGCCCGCAAGTGGCGTCCGAAGCGTTTTGCCGAGCTGGTGGGCCAGGAACACGTGGTCCGCGCGCTCAGCAATGCGCTGGACAGCGGCCGTGTGCACCATGCGTTTCTGTTTACCGGCACCCGCGGGGTGGGCAAGACCACCATCGCGCGTATTTTCGCCAAGTCGCTGAACTGCGAGCAGGGCACCAGCGCCGACCCGTGCGGCCAGTGCCCGGCCTGCCTGGACATCGATTCGGGTCGCTACATCGACCTGCTGGAGATCGATGCCGCGTCCAATACCGGTGTCGATGACGTCCGCGAGGTGATCGAGAACGCCCAGTACATGCCCTCGCGCGGCAAGTACAAGGTCTACCTGATCGACGAAGTGCACATGCTGTCCAAGGCCGCGTTCAACGCGCTGCTGAAGACGCTGGAAGAGCCGCCGGAGCACGTGAAGTTCCTGCTGGCCACCACCGATCCGCAGAAGCTGCCGGTCACGGTGCTGTCGCGCTGCCTGCAGTTCAATCTCAAGCGGCTCGATGAGGATCAGATCCAGGGGCAGATGACCCGGATCCTGGCCGCCGAAGCCATCGAGTCGGACCCGAGCGCGATCGTCCAGCTGGCCAAGGCCGCCGACGGCAGCCTGCGCGATGGCCTGTCGCTGCTGGACCAGGCCATCGCCTACGCCGGCGGTGCGCTGCGCGAGGACGTGGTGCGCACGATGCTGGGCACGGTCGACCGCACCCAGGTGGCCGCCATGCTCGATGCGCTGGCCGACGGCGACGGCCCCCGGCTGTTGCAGGTCGTCGCCCTGCTGGCGGAGTTCTCGCCGGACTGGGGTGGCGTGCTGGAAGCACTGGCCGAAGGCCTGCACCGCATCCAGGTGCAGCAGCTGGTCCCGGGTGCACCGGCGGCGGGCGAGGGCATCGATGCGGTGGCCTTCGCCGAGCGCCTGCGTCCGGAAGTGGTGCAGCTCTGGTACCAGATGGCGCTGAACGGGCGCCGCGACCTGTATCTGGCCCCGAGTCCGCGGGCCGGCTTCGAAATGGCCGTGCTGCGCATGCTGGCCTTCCGCCCGGCGGCGGCCGTGCCGCCGGTACCGCGTGATCCGGGAACCGGCACCGAGGTGGGCAGCAGTGGTGGCACCGGCGGCAGCCACGGCGTGGGTTCCGTCGCCGCAGCGCCCGCCGTGGCTGCGGCCGCCCCGCCGGTCGCTGTCGCGCCGGTCGCCCCGAAGGCCGCGCCGGTCGTGGAGCCGCCGGCCCCCGCCCCGGCCCCCGGCCCCGCGCCATCCAGGCCCGCTGCCCCCAAACCCGCTGCGCCGGCCGTGGTCGCCGATCCGGACGACCTGCCACCGTGGCACCAGGACGGCGCCGCCGACGACCGCGACGAAGCCCTGGCCGCCGAGATGGCCACGCCCGATGCGGCAATGGTGGCGCCGTGGGAAGCGCCGCCCGAACGACCGGCAGCGCCGGCCGTCGTCCCGCCGCGCCCGCAGGGGATCGCCATTGCCCCGTCGCCGGTGGCCGATGCCCCGGCGGCCGTCGTTGTCGCCCCGGACGCGCCGATCGGACTGGCCAGCGCCGAAGCCTGGCTGGAACTGGTTGCCCAGAGCCAGCTCAACGGGCCGTCGCGACAGCTCGCAGCGCACGCGGCGTTCATCGGCTATCAGCGCGGTGTCTTGAAATTGGCGGTATCGCCCGGATTTGAGTATCTGTGTTCGGACCGCTCGCTGGCGGCGCTGACCGACGCCCTGACCGGTCCGCTGGGTCAGGCGCCGAAGATCGTCATCGAAGCCGGTGGCGCGGAGGCCGAAACGCTGCACCAGCGTTCGGACCGCCAGCGTGGCGAACGACAACAGGCGGCCGAAGCCGTTTTCATGGCCGATCCGGACGTGCAGCTGCTGATCCAGCACCACAACGCCCGGGTCGTGACCGATTCCATCCGTCCCTTTGATGAGTAACGACCCATGCGTGGCAATATCGCCCAACTGATGCAGCAGGCCCAGAAGATGCAGGAGAACCTGCAGAAGGCCCAGGAAGAACTCGCCAAGCTGGAAGTGACCGGCAGTGCCGGCGGCGGCATGGTCAGCGTGACCCTGACCGGCGCCAAGGAGTGCCGCAAGGTGCGCATCGACCCGTCCGTGCTGGCTGACCCGGAAATGGCCGAAGACCTGATCGCGGCCGCGTTCAACGATGCCTCCAACAAGATCGACGCCGAATCCAAGAACCGCATGGGCTCGGCCACCGCCGGCATGCAGCTGCCGCCGGGCATGAAGCTGCCGTTCTGATCCCCCTGCGCGGGCCCTGCCTGGCGCCCCGCGTTGCCTGCGCCGCGAAGCCCCCGGGCTTCGCGCGTTCGTTTCTGAAGTGAGTGCGCCGCCATGAGCCTGCCCCTGCTCGAACAACTGATCGAGGCCTTCCGGGTGCTGCCCGGCGTGGGTCAGAAGACCGCACAGCGCATGGCCTACCACGTGCTGGAGCGCGAACGCGACGGCGGGCAGCGCCTGTCGGAGGTGCTGGCGCAGGCGATCGAGCGGATCGGGCATTGCGTGCAATGCCGCGATTTCAGCGAAAGCGAGCTCTGCACGGTCTGCGCCAATGGCAGCCGCGAGCGCCAGCAGCTGTGCGCGGTGGAGTCGCCGGCCGACCGCCTGGCCATTGAGCACGCGACCGGCTTCCGGGGCGTGTACTTCGTGCTGCAGGGGCGCCTGTCGCCGCTGGACGGCATTGGCCCGCGCGAGCTCGGGCTGGACCAGCTGGACGCCCGCCTGAAACAGGGCGAGGTGCAGGAGCTGATCATCGCCACCAGCGCCACCGTCGAGGGCGAAGCAACCGCCCATTACCTGGCGCAGCTGGCACGCGCGCACAAGGTGCGGCCCAGCCGCCTGGCCCAGGGCCTGCCGCTGGGCGGTGAACTGGAGTACGTGGACCGCGGCACGCTGTCGCATGCCTTCGGCACGCGCACCGACATCCAGGAATGACCGCGCGCGGGATGGGTCGAATCCGGCAGCGCATCCGCGCTACTCTCCAAGGCCCTGTTCGTTACGGTGCGCCATGAGCCACGACACCCTGTTCGGCAAGATCATCCGCCGCGAGATTCCCGCCACCATCGTCTATGAAGACGACGAGGTGCTGGCCTTCAAGGACATCGCACCGCAGGCGCCGGTGCATGTGTTGTTCATTCCGAAGAACGAGGCGATTCCGACCCTGGATGACGTGCAGCCGTCGCAGGCGCACCTGATCGGCAAGCTGGCGCTGGCCGCAGCCGAATACGCGCGCCGCGAAGGCTTCGCCGAGAACGGCTACCGCATCGTCATGAACTGCCGGGGCGATGCCGGGCAGACCGTGTACCACATCCACCTGCATCTGCTCGCCGGCGCGCCGTTGGGGCATTTCGGGGCATGAAAAAACGCCACCCTGGGGTGGCGTTTTTTTTATTGCTTGTTTTTACCACCAGCCCCAGCCGCGGTAGCCCCAGCCCGGGCCCCATGCCGGGCCCCACGGGCCGTAGGGGTAGGCCGGCACGACGTCGACCTGGCGCTGTTCCGGCCACAGGTAGATCACGTCCGCGTTGATCTTGGGCAGGCGGTAGTCGTACTCGCCGATGCGGGTGTTCTGGTAGCCGTCGATCTTGCCGATGAAGGTCACGTCGCGGCCCGGCTCGAACACGGCCGGATCGTAGAAGCCGGCACGGCAGGCGATGAAGCGGCCGTCGCTGGCATCGGAGGAGGTGGTGCTCGGGCGGCCACTGCCGTTGAGCGGGCGCGAGATCAGCTGGAAGCAGGTCTCGCCCTGGCCCGGCGTGGTTTCGATGATGCGCCCGCCCCAGCGGACGGGCGTGCCGACCTGCTGGGTGGCCACCGAATCGCGCGGGGTGACGACGCTGAACTGTCCCTGCAGCGGTTTGGGTGCGGTTGCACAGGCGGCCAGTGCCAGGGAGGCGGCCAGGGGAAGCAGCAGTTGGATCTTCATGAGGATGCTCCGGGGTTCGGGCGATGCCTGCGCAGGTCGCGCAATAATGAAGCGAGGTCGACGTCTGCGCCAGCGTACCGCGCATGAACGAAACGGACGCTGAGTGCCAGAAGGGCGGGGTCGGGCCGTTGCGCGTGGACACGCCGTGCCCAGTCGCCGGCGGTTTCGGCGGGGGCACGGGCCAGACCGTACCGCGCATAGCGCCGGTTCACGCGGTGCCAGGCGCGCAGCAGCGGATCGCGTTCGCGCTCCCCGCGTGCCAACAGCCACGCCATCCAGCCTATCGCGGCCAGTGCGAAGACCATGAAAACAGCGATCAGCTGTGACGGTTCCAGCCGCTCGATGCCCAGCGGACGCAGCAGCTGCTGTTGGCGGTTGGCATCGAAGGACAGCACCATGTCGTTCCAGCCGCGGCGCAGCCAATCGCTGAGCTGGCCGGCCTGCAGCCAGCGCGATTGCAGGCCGCTGCCCGCGCTGGCGCCCAGGCGGTCGTCCAGCGTGTCGTAGACGCGCTCTGGCGCCACAGCGGCTGTCGGGTCCACCCGGACCCAGCCGCGGCCGTCCAGCCAGACTTCGGTCCAGGCATGGGCATCCATGCGCCGCACCACCCAGTAGTCGCCGTAGCGATTGCGCACACCACCGGCGAAACCGGTGACCACCCGTGCGGGAATCCCGGCGTTGCGCATCAGCACCACGAACGACCCGCTGAAGTGTTCACAGAAGCCGGCCTGGTGGTCGAACAGGAACTCATCCACGCCGTCGCGCCCGGGCAGCGGCGTGTCCAGGGTGTAGGCGAAGCGCTGGCCGATCCAGTCCAGGGCGCGCTGCACGATCGCCGCATCGTTCTGGCCCGCATCGCGGCGCCACTCCCGGGCCAGCGCCGCCGTGCGCGGATTGAAACCGGCCGGCAGGGCCAGCGCGAGCTGACGCTGGTAGGGCGTCAGCGGCTGGGTATAGGCGGTGGCCGGGGAGGACTGCAGCCGCCAGCGGGTCAGGGATGCGAGGGGCGCGCGGCTGCGCAGGCTGTGGTCGGCGCTGAGCTCGCTGCCGGGCGGCGCCGCCAACGGCAGGTCCAGGGCCACCAGTTGGCGGCGGTCGGTGGGTTCGTAGTCGATCTGGTAGTCCCAGCGCGTCGCCCCGTGCACCACCGGCGGCGGCGGTCGCCGGTCGATGCTGCGATCCTGTTCCCAGCGCCGGCCATCGAACCGGGTCATCACCGGGCCGCGCCAGTAGCGTTGCGCCGGCGCCGGCACGTCCCCGAAGAACTGCACGCGCAGGGCCGGGGTGTCATCGGCCATCAGGTCCAGCCAGGTGCCCGGTTCCATGCTGTCGGACAGCCCCGGCTTGGCCACAGCACGCTCGGGGATGCCCCACAGCGGCTCGCTCAGGCGTGGGAACAGCCAGAACGCGGCCAGCGCCAGCGGCAGCCCCAGCGCCACCAGCCGGGCGATGCCGCGTGCCTGCCCGCGCGCGGCGGGCGGCGTGGCCTGGCCTTCCACATGCGCCAGCCGCTGCAGCGCGAGCAGGGCGGTCAACGCGGCCAGCACCGCCAGCGCAAGCGTCAGCGGCCCCTGGTCGAGCAGGAACGCGGCGAACGGGGCGAACAAGGCAAAGCCGAGCAGGCTGCGGGCGTCGCGCAGGGAGCGCAGCTCGCTGGGTTTGATCGCCAGCATCGCCGCCAGCAGCGCGCAGCCGGTGTCGCGGCCGGGCCGGGCGCCCATCTGCCAATAGATTGCGCCGAGCATGGCCAGCACCAGCAGTACGCGCAGCGGCGCGGGCAGCACCCGTCCGCGCGAGGCCAGCGCCGTGCCGATCGCGACCGCCGCGATCACCGCCGCCAGCGCATCGGGGAGTTGCAGCAGCAGCGGCAGCAGGCCCAGTGCGGCGCTGACCAGGCTCCAGTCGCGCGCGCTGCGCGGCAGGTCGGGGGACACCAGCGGCTCAGCCATGCGGCAGTACCGCCAGCGCGCGCTGGCACAGGTGATGGTGGGCGTTGCCGCTGCCTGGGCCCAGCACCGGTTGGCCGGGCAGGGTCAGCGTATAGCGGCGTCCCTCGCGTTCGGCCAGGTCCACCCAGCGCGCCAGCCGCGCGATCCGTGCTTCGGTCGGCAGCGGCGCGAGTTGCCGCCAGTCCAGCTGGACGTCCAGTCCCACCGGGCGTTCGTACTCGCGCACGAGCAGCGTGTCGCGGCGCGCGGAGTGCTTCCAGGCAATGCTGCGCGGTGGGTCGCCGGCGCGATAGGGGCGCAGTTGATGCAGCTCCTCGCCACTGGCATGCACGCGCGTGTGGAGTGGGTCACCGTCGCCGTCGGGCAGTGCCGGCGCCTGGGTGTCGGGCGCCGCGTAGACCAGCAGCGGCATGTCCGGCCACACCCAGGTCCATGCGCGCACCAGGCCCAGCGGCTGCGTGGTAGAGAGCCGGATGCGGTCCAGATCCAGCCAGCCGCGCTGCGTGGTGGGCACCTCCAGATCGACTTCGATCTGGTCGTCGTGCGTCAGGTGCGCGAAGGCGAGGGCATTCTGGTGTTCGATCCGCAGTCCACGCCGGGCGCGGGCGTCGCGACGCGACA
The DNA here is from genome assembly GCF_049310345.1 of Stenotrophomonas sp. GZD-301. Classification (NCBI taxonomy): domain Bacteria; kingdom Pseudomonadati; phylum Pseudomonadota; class Gammaproteobacteria; order Lysobacterales; family Lysobacteraceae; genus Stenotrophomonas; species Stenotrophomonas sp. GZD-301. The sequence goes on from NZ_JBMOWY010000045.1 coordinate 62,055, forward strand.
GGCTGATGCGCAGGCGCAGCGGATGGCCGGCGGTGACCGGTTCGGCCGACACCGCATCCACCTGCACGCCCGACAGCTGCAGGTGCGCGCTGATCGCGCTGGCGATGCCGGTGGCGCTCAGCAGCAGGGCCAGCAGCAGTGCGGGGTTGTTGTTGTAGTTCAGCGCACCCAGCAGCATCGCGCCCAGCAGCACGGCCACGAACAGGCCGAAGCGGGTCGGCAGCACATAGATGCGGCGACGGTCGATGCGTCGCGGCAGGGATTCGGGCTGTCGCGGGCGCGTGTAGCGCCGGCCGCTGGCCGGCAACATCCTCGTCTTCAAGCGGTCTCCCCAGCCGCGGTGCATCTCAGTCGACCTGGACGGTCTGCAGGATCGCGCGCGCCAGCGCCGGTCCGGTGGAGGCCTCGGCCTCGGGGACCAGCCGGTGGCCTGCCACAGCGATGAACAAGGTCTGCACGTCTTCGGGCACCACATGCGCGCGCCCCAGCAGCAGCGCATGCGCCTTGGCCGCGCGCAGCAGCGCCAGCCCGGCGCGCGGCGACAGGCCCACGCGCACGCCGGCATGCTGCCGGCTGCGGGTCAGCAGCGCCTGCACATAGCCGATCAGTGCGTCACTGGCGTGCACCTGGCCCACCGCCTCGCGCAGCGTGCGCACGTCGGCTTCGCTCAGCTGGGCGGTCGCCTGGGTGATCAGGTGGCGGCGGTCGGTGCCGCGCAGCAGTTCGCGCTCCGATTCGGGATTGGGATAGCCCAGCGCCAGGCGCAGCAGGAAGCGGTCCAGCTGCGAGTCCGGCAGCGGGAACGTGCCCGACAGGTCCACCGGATTCTGGGTGGCGATGACGAAGAACGGATCGGGCAACGGATGGGTGGTGCCATCGAGTGTGACCTGCTGCTCGGCCATCGCTTCGAGCAGCGCGCTCTGGGTGCGGGGCGGCGCGCGGTTGATCTCGTCGGCCAGCAGCACATGCGTGAAGACCGGGCCCGGATGGAACTGGAATTGACGGCTGGCTGCGTCGTAAACCGAGACGCCGAGCACATCTGCGGGCAGGAGGTCCGAGGTGAACTGCACCCGCTGGAAGCCCAGCCCCAGGCTGGATGCCAGTGCGTGGGCGAGGGTGGTCTTGCCCAGGCCGGGCAGGTCTTCGATCAACAGGTGGCCACCGGACAGCAGTGCCACGAATGCCAGCCGTACCTCGTGCTGCTTGCCCAGCAGCAGGGCGTTGACCTGGTCCTGGGCGCTGCGCAGGGACTGCCGCAGCACATCGGTTAGCATGGCTGGCACGTGGGGCGAGTTGTCCATGTCCGTCTCGTGTCGATGATTCCACTGATTCTATAGAGCAATGCAAGGCGAACAACGCGCACGCACAATTTTCCTGTTGCTATGGACGCTGGTCACCGCCGTCAAACTGGTGGTGGCCGCGCGCCTTCCCCTGTTCGTGGACGAAGCGTTCTACTGGCAGGAAGGGCAACACCTGGCGGCGGCCTATTCGGACCTGCCCGGGCTGACGGCGTGGCTGTCGCGGCTGGGCGTGGAGATCGGCGGGCCGCATGTGCTGGCACAGCGCCTGCCGTTCCTGGCGATCGGTGCGTGGTTGCCCTGGGCGGTATCGCGCATTGCCACGCGCTGGTTCGGTGCGGTGGCAGGGTGGCAGGCCGGCAGCCTCACGCTGTTGATGCCGCTGTCGGCCACGCTGGGCATGCTGGCGGTGCCGGATGTGCCGATGGCGTTGGCGGCGGTGCTGTGCCTGGACGCCGGCGCACGCCTGCTGCGGCAGGTGGATGCGGCGGCGGCGGTGAAGCTGGCGCTGGGTCTGATGATCGGTGCGCTCAGCCACTACCGTTTCATCGGTGTGATCGTGGTCGGGTTCATCGCGCTGCTGCTGCTGCCGCAGGGCCGCCGCATGCTGCGCGATCCGCGCGTGTGGGTGGCGCTGGCCGTTGGCGTGCTGGCCTGGCTGCCGCTGCTGGCGTGGAATGCCGACAACCACGAGGCCGGGCTGAAATTCCAGGTGGTCGAACGCCATCCGTGGGCGTTCCAGTGGAGCGGCCTGTGGTTCCTGGTGATCCAGCCGATGCTGGTCACGCCGATCCTGTGCGTGGCGATGTGGAAGGTGGCCCTGGCCGGCACCCGCGCCGGCGGGGGTGCACGCGCGCAATGGCGCTACTTCGGCCTGATCGGCGCGGTGTCGACGGTGGCGATCTTCGTGCTCGGCTTCTTCACCGATGTGGAGCGCATCAGTTTCCACTGGCCGCTGCCGGGCTACCTGGCGCTGCTGATCGCGGTGCCGGTAGTGTTCAACGGCTGGCCGCGCTGGCTGCGCCGAACCGGCTGGTGGATGGCCGGTGCCGGCCTGGCGCTGGCCTTCTCCTATTACCTGATGGCGTCCACGCCGGCGCTGCGCGAGCAGTTGGCCGGCTACAAGTACTACCCGCGCAATTTCGCCGGTTGGCAGCCGTTGGCCAGTGCCGTGCGCGAGGAGCTGGCGACGATGCCGCCCGGCACGCGGGTGCTGGCCGGCAACTTCAAGGTCGGTGCGGAGCTCGGCTTCCAGCTGCGCGACCCGTCGATCGAGGTGCTGCAGCACCCGTTGAACGACAAACACGGACGCAGTGCGCAGCTCGGCCTGTGGGGGCTGCTGCACGAGGGGCAGCGGAGCGCGCCGATGCTGCTGGTGCTGTCGCCCAGCGACCAGCGCTATCGCGATCTGCTGGAGCGCTACCACGATGTCTGCCGCCAGGTGGGCCCGTTGCCGCCGCCGCGGGTGGTGAGCAACGATCATGGTTTCCAGCGCTTCCTGCTGTTCAAGCTGCCGGCCGAACGCGCCGCCGGGCCCTGCGTGACGCCGGCGATGGCCTGGATCGATACGCCGGTGGCCGATGCCACGGTGGACGGCATGCTCGATGTGCGCGGCTGGGCGTTCAAGGATGGCGTCGGCCTGGCCCGGGTGGAGCTGCTGGTCGATGACCGCCCGGTGGCCGAGGCGCAGTACGGGCGGGCCTACGACGTGACCACCTTCTGGAAGATCTCCAACGACCCGCAGCACCCCAACGTCGGTTTCGATGCCCGTATCGATACCCGCGCGCTGGCGCCCGGCCGGCATTGGCTGGGCATGAACCTGTACGGGCACGATGGCAGCGTCGAGCGCTGGCAGGACCAGGTGTTCGTGGTCCCCGCGCGCGCCGCCGCCGGCGACGCTCAGGGCAAGCGGTAACCGGCCAGGCGCAGCAGCTGCGTCACGGCGATCAGCGGCAGCCCGATCAACGCGGTCGGGTCGCGGTTGTCGATCGCCTCGAACAGGGTGATCCCCAGGCCTTCGCACTTGAAGCTGCCGGCGCAGTCCAGCGGCTGCTCGGTGGCGATGTAGCGGGCGATCTCATCAGCGTCCAGCGTGCGGAAACGGACCTCGGTCAGGTCGCACGCCTGGTGGATCTCGCCATCGCGGATCAGGCAGATGGCCGTGTGGAAGGCCACCGACTGGCCGGACATCGCCGCCAGCTGGGCCTGCGCGGCGGCCACGCTGCCGGGTTTGCCCAGCGGGGCGCCGTTCAGCTCGGCGACCTGGTCCGAGCCCAGCGTCCAGCGGCCCGGATGCCGCGCGGCGACCTCGGCCGCCTTGGCCTGCGCCAGCCGTATCGCCAGTGCGCGCGGCGCTTCGCCGGGGGCGGGGGTCTCGTCCACCGCCGGCCGGGCGGTGTCCAGGGGCAGGCCGAGGCGCTCCAGCAGGTCGCGGCGGTAGCGGGAGGTGGAGGCAAGCAGCAGCGGGGTCATGCGACAATACCGGGCGCGGAAGGCCGGCAGTCTGGCCGTTCCGGGGCGGTGGCTGCAACCTGACTGAAACCGGATTTGACAGCAGGCCGGGCGATCCTTAACATTCAGCGGCTTATGTCCGCGAACGTGCCCGAATTGCTGGATGCTTGGCGGATGGTCGCAGCGCGAAGGCGCTTCGACGGCCAGGTCGATCTGGCTGAATTGACCCGCCTGCAAGGCCTTGTTGCCGATACCGAAGGCCGGTGCACCTATGCACTGGAATTCGCGCACGACGACATCCTGCGGGTATCCTATGTTGAACTGACCATCGACACCGAGTTGCCGCTGATCTGTCAGCGCAGCCTGCAGCGCTTTTTGCTGCCGGTCTCGATGGTGCAGCGGCTCGGTCTGATCCGCAGCGAAGAGGATGAATCCTCGTTGCCGGAGGGGTACGAGCCGTGGCTGGTCCCCGAGGACGGCCAACTGCGTCCGCTGGAACTGGTCGAGGACGAACTCGTCCTGGCTGTCCCGGTGGTACCGCTGTCTCCCGATGGTGAGGCGGTGGATCGCGACTGGGCACCGACCGAAGAAGAAGTCAGCAAGGCCAATCCGTTCGCGGCATTGGCAGCGTTGAAAAAACAATAGCAGCCGGTTGTCGTCGGCGGCTGCGGCGAAAGCGAAGACTGTGCTGGGCGCTGGCGTCCTGTGCGACGAAACGACGAAGCAAAACGAACCGAGTTTGGAGCAATCCCATGGCTGTGCAGAAATCCCGTGTTACCCCGTCCCGCCGCGGTATGCGCCGTGCGCATGACGCCCTGAGCGCCAAGCAGCTGTCGACCGACCCGACCACGGGCGAAGTGCATCTGCGTCACCACATCACCGCTGACGGTTTCTACCGTGGCAAGAAGGTGATCACGACCAAGTCGAACTCGGCCGTCGAAGAAGATTGATTCGTGAAGGCCGCTGCCCGGTCGGGCAGCGGCCTTTGCCCCATTCTTCCCGATCGTCGCTGTTGACGATCGTGCTACAGGATATGCAATGAGCAAGCGGATCTACTCGAGGATCGCGGGCACTGGTAGCTATTTGCCCGAAAAAGTGTTGACCAACCAGGATCTGGAGAAAATGGTCGACACCAGCGATGAGTGGATCCAATCGCGCACCGGTATCCGTGAGCGGCACATCGCCGCAGAAACGGAAACCACCAGCGACCTCGGCTACCACGCCGCGGTGCGTGCGCTGGAAGCGGCCGGTATCGACGCTTCACAGCTGGACATGATCGTGGTGGGTACGACCACCCCGGATCTGATCTTCCCGTCCACCGCGTGCCTGATCCAGGCCAAGCTCGGTGCGACCGGTTGCCCCGCCTTCGACGTCAACGCCGCCTGTTCGGGCTTCGTGTTCGCGTTGAGCGTGGCCGACAAATTCATCCGTTCCGGTGATGCACGCCATGTGCTGGTCATCGGTGCGGAAACCCTGACCCGGATCGTCGACTGGACCGAGCGCACCACCTGCGTGCTGTTCGGCGATGGCGCCGGCGCGGTCGTGCTCAAGGCCGACGAAGACACCGGCATCCTCAGCACCCATCTGCATTCGGATGGCAGCAAGAAAGAGCTGCTGTGGAATCCGGTCGGCGTGTCGGCCGGTTTCGGCGAGGGCGAGAACGCCCGCGGCGCGATCCTGATGAAGGGCAACGACGTGTTCAAGTACGCCGTCAAGGCGCTGGACTCGGTCGTCGACGAAACCCTGGATGCCAATGGCCTGACCAAGGCCGACCTGGACTGGCTGATCCCGCACCAGGCCAACCTGCGCATCATCGAAGCCACCGCCAAGCGGCTGGAAATGCCGATGGAGCAGGTGGTGGTGACCGTGGACAAGCACGGCAACACCTCGTCGGCCTCGGTGCCGATGGCGCTGGATGTGGCGATCCGCTCGGGTCGCGTCGAGCGCGGTCAGCTGCTGCTGCTGGAGGCCTTCGGTGGCGGCTTCACCTGGGGTTCGGCACTGCTGCGTTATTGATAGCGCACGTTACGACAACGTGATGCAGTCGTTACGGCCCCATTCGGGGCCGTAAGCATTTCAGGAGATCCGTCATGGTTGAGCCCATCGTCATTGAAGGGCAACGCGCCTGGCTGAAGCAGTACGGCGAAGGAAGTCGGGTGGTGGCCTTGGGCCTGCTCAATTTCATCGCGCGGCGGTTCCAGCTGGACGCGCTGCGTCCGCCGCCGCACCGGGGAGGCGATGCCGCCCGCGAAACCGAAGCCCGCCGTCTGGCCGAGCTGAAAGATCAGGGGGTGAATGTGCCGCCGGTGATCGGCAGCGGCCACGCCGCGCTGGTGCTGGGCGACAACGGCAGCTCGTTCAATACCTGCCTGCGCCAGGCCGACGACGCCGGCCGCGATCGGCTGGTCTCGGTGGCGATGCAGGCGATCGCGTCTGCGCACCGCAACGGCGCCTATTTCGGCCAGCCGTTGCCGCGCAACCTGACGTGGGACGGACAGCAGGTGGGCTTCATCGATTTCGAGGAAGACCCGCTGGAAGTGATGGACCTGGCACAGGCCCAGGCGCGCGACTGGCTGATGTTCGGCTATGGCGTGGCCAAGTACTACGAGGACCGTCCGCAGCGGCTGCAGCAGCTGATGGCCGCTGCGATGGACGGTGCCGAGGCACCGGTGCTGGCGCACGCGCATGAGGTCTCCGGCCGCCTGCGCGGGCTGGCCCGTGCGAGCCTGAAAATGGGTCGCTCGGCCCGTGCATTGGCCCACGCGATCCTGATCGTGCATGGCGCTACAACGCTGGGCGTGCTGATGCTGGCGGTGATCTGCTTCGACTTCTTCTCCGACGGCGACCTGGACATTCTGCAGCTGCTGGTGTGATCGGGCGGGGCGCTTTCTGAAGCCAGCGCGTTGTGGCTCGCCTGGTCCGTGCCGGGTCGGCGCGGGTGGGTTGACGGGACACGCCGTAAACCCATCCCTGGGGGCTCGTGGGCGCCATCCTTGGCGCCCAACGGTCCCGCCAACCCACCCACGCCGACCCCCGACAGTTGCCGGGCCGTCATGGGTAATCAACGGCACTTCGTCCCAGCTGTGTCGAGCAAAGCCCGACATCTCCTCTCCTCAGCGCAGGCCGCTGCGCCGCACTTGATCTCCCCTGCGCACCCGACTTGTCTGGAAGGATCGGGGCGAGTGGGGGTGTGGGACCGTAGAAAACATGGATGTTTTCTACGAGCCTACAGGGACGTATTCACGGCGTGTCCCATACCCTCACTCGCCCCGGTCCCTACCTGGGGCAGTGCAGCGCAGGTGCTGTTGCCGTTCGCTTGAAGGGGCTGCACGCGCCGCCCCCCATACCCCTCAATACGCGGCAGTACAGACGGAGGGCGGTGTTCCCCCTTATCATTTGCCGTTCGATTTTTGCAGGCGGATGACCGCGTGACCGATTCCAATCTCGCTTTCGTGTTCCCAGGCCAGGGCTCGCAGTCCGTGGGCATGCTCGCCGAACTGGCCGAAATGCACCCCCAGGTGCGTGAGGCGTTCAGCGAAGCGTCCGACGGTGCCGGCGTGGACCTGTGGGCGCTGTCGCAGGGCGGTCCCGAAGAAATGCTCAACCGCACCGAATACACCCAGCCGGCGCTGCTGGCCGCAAGCATTGGCGTGTGGCGCGTCTGGAATGCCGTGGGCGGTGCCCAGCCGGCGGTCCTGGCCGGCCACAGCCTGGGCGAGTACACCGCCCTTGTCGCCGCAGGCGCGCTGTCGCTGCGTGATGGCGCCCACCTGGTGCGCCTGCGCGGTCAGCTGATGCAGGATGCCGCGCCCACCGGCGTCGGCGCGATGGCCGCCGTGCTCGGCGCCGAGGATGCGCTGGTGCTGGAGGTCTGCGAGCAGGCCGCCGGCAGCCAGGTCGTCGTCCCGGCCAACTACAACTCGCCCGGCCAGATCGTGATCGGTGGCGACGCCGCCGCGGTTGACCGCGCGCTGGCGCTGCTGGCCGAGAAGGGCGTGCGCAAGGCGGTCAAACTGGCCGTCAGTGTCCCCTCGCACACCCCGCTGATGCGCGAAGCCGCCAACCGCCTGGCCGAAACGATGGCCGGCCTGGACTGGCACGCCCCGGCGCTGCCGGTGGTGCAGAACGTGGATGCCCGCATCCACGACGGCATCGATGCGATCCGCCAGGCCCTGGTCCAGCAGCTGTACCTGCCGGTGCAGTGGACCGGTTGCGTGCAGGCGCTTGCCGCCCGTGGCGTTACCCGCGTGGCCGAGTGCGGCCCGGGCAAGGTCCTGACCGGATTGATCAAGCGCATCGACAAATCGCTGGACGCGCGCACACTGTCCACGCCCGCTGATTTTGAAGCCGCCCGCGAGACCTGGGCCGCCTGATCTTTCGACCGCCTCCGCAACGGCATGGCCCTGTGCCTGCGCTGCGGACCGGTCCCGTCCGAGGAAACACAGATGAGCAAGCCCCTTCAGGGTGAAATCGCACTGGTGACCGGCGCCAGCCGTGGCATCGGCGCGGCGATCGCCGACGCACTGGCCGCGCAGGGCGCGACCGTGATCGGCACCGCCACCACCGACGCCGGCGCTGCCGCCATCGGCGAACGCCTGGCCACCGTGGGTGGCCACGGCCGCGCGCTGAACGTCACCGACGCGGCCGCGCTGGATGCCGTGCTGGACGGCATCGCCAAGGAATTCGGTGCCATCACCATCCTGGTCAACAACGCCGGCATCACCCGCGACAACCTGCTGCTGCGCATGAAGGACGAGGACTGGCAGGCCATTCTCGATACCAACCTCACCAGCGTGTTCCGCACCTCCAAGGCCGTCATCCGCGGCATGATGAAGGCGCGCAAGGGCCGCATCATCAACATCGCCTCGGTGATCGGCGTGACCGGCAATGCCGGCCAGGCCAATTACGCGGCGGCCAAGGCCGGCATCATTGCCTTCTCCAAGTCGCTGGCCAAGGAAATCGGTTCGCGCGGCATCACCGTCAACGTGGTGGCACCGGGCTTCATCGATACCGACATGACCAAGGCCCTGCCGGAAGAGCAGCGCACCGGTCTGGTCAAGTCGATCGCCCTGGAACGCCTCGGCGAACCGTCCGACATCGCCAATGCGGTGGCGTTCCTGGCCGGTCCCTCGGCCAGCTACATCACCGGCGAAACCCTCCATGTGAACGGCGGCATGTACATGCCGTAAGCATGTGGCGCATGGATAGCGCCGCAAGTGGTTGATCTGAAAGATGTTTTGCAGCGATGCAAGGCGTCGCTGGTTTCCACTACACTATCCCACGGTCATCCTTCATCGGATGGCGTCATTTTTGAACCACTACTCCATCTGGAGCGATATCCAATGAGCACCATCGAAGAACGCGTCAAGAAAATCGTCGTCGAACAGCTTGGCGTCAAGGAAGAAGAAGTCACCAACAGCGCATCGTTCGTCGATGACCTGGGCGCTGACTCGCTGGACACCGTTGAACTGGTGATGGCGCTGGAAGAAGAGTTCGAGTGCGAGATCCCGGACGAAGAAGCCGAAAAGATCAGCACCGTCCAGGCTGCGATCGACTACATCAACGCCCACGTCAAGGCTTGATGTCAGGCGGCTTGCGCGCGGCCGTGGCAATCGCCGCGACCGCGTGCGGCAAACTCATGGGGCCGCACATGCGGCCCTGTGCATTTGAGCGTTATACCGCGTGATACCCGCAACACCCGGGTCAGGAGAATCTGCAATGAAGCGTCGCGTCGTCGTTACCGGCATGGGCATGGTCTCGCCGTTGGGCAATGATATGGCCACCAGTTGGAAGGGCATCACCGAAGGCCGTTCCGGCATCGGTCCGCTGACCAACGTTTCGCAGTCCTACCTGGACCGTTTCACTACCAAGATCGCAGGTGAGGTCAGGGACTTCGACATCACCGCCGACAACGAACAGTTCGGCAAATTCCGGGTCAGCGGCAAGGATGCCAAGAAGATGGACCCGTTCATCCATTACGGCCTCGGTGCCTCGTTCATGGCCCTGCACGATGCGGGCCTGGACATCACCGACGCCAATGCCGAGCGCATCGGCGCCATCGTCGGCGCCGGCATCGGCGGTCTGCTGGGCATCGAGGAACAGACCATCGAGTTCCACGAGGGCAAGAAGATCTCGCCCTTCTACGTGCCCAAGACCATCATCAACATGTTGCCGGGCCAGCTCAGCATCATCACCGGCCTCAAGGGCCCGTCGTTCTCGGCGGTGTCGGCCTGCGCCACCTCCAACCACTCCATCGGCACCGCCATGCGCATGATCCAGTACGGCGATGCGGACGTGATGGTGGTCGGCGGTGCCGAGCGCGGCTCCTCGCCGACCGCCCTGGGCGGCTTCTGCGCGATGAAGGCCATGAGTACCCGCAACGACGCGCCGGGCGAAGCCTCGCGTCCGTGGGACAAGGACCGCGACGGCTTCGTGCTGGGCGACGGTGCCGGCATCCTGATCCTGGAAGAGTACGAACACGCCAAGGCGCGTGGCGCGCGCATCTATGCCGAGCTGGCCGGTTTCGGCGCGAGCTCCGATGCGTACCACATGACCGCGCCGAGCGAGAACGGTGAAGGCGCCGCGCGCTGCATGACGATGGCCCTCAAGGACGCCGGTGTGACCCCGGACCAGGTCGGCTACCTCAACGCGCACGGCACCTCGACCCCGCTGGGCGACCTTGGCGAAACGATGGCCATGAAGACCGCGTTCGGCGATCACGCCTACAAGATGATGGTCAGCTCGACCAAGTCCATGACCGGCCACCTGCTCGGTGCCGCCGGCGGCGTCGAGGCGATCTTCTCGGTGCTGGCGCTGCGCGACAACATCATCCCGCCGACCATCAACCTGCAGCAGCCGGGCGAAGGCTGTGACCTGGATTACGTGCCCAACGTGGCGCGCGAGCAGAAGGTGGATGTGGTCATGTCCAACGGCTTCGGCTTCGGCGGCACCAACGGCACGCTGGTGTTCAAGCGCGTCTGATCCACGCACCGTCGTACCCCGCACCCGGGCCGCCATCATGGCGGCCTTGGTGTATCTGGCCCCCGCGCTCCTTTCCGGTTCCCTGCCATGCTCCAGATCCAGCCGTTGCCCGCCACCACCGATCTGCTCGCGCTGCAGCGCGTGGATCCCTCGCGCTATCCGCTGCTGATGGAGTCCACCGCCTCGGGCACCGCCCAGGGGCGCTGGGACCTGCTGCTGATGGCCAACGGACAGGCGCTGGCGCTGCACGCCGACGGCGTGGTCCGCGACGCTGACGGCACCGCCCACACCGGCAGCTTCCTCGAGGTCCTGGACGCGCACTGGGCGGCCCTGCGCCTGCCCCGCGAGGAGACCATGCTGCCGTTCCGCGGCGGCTGGGCGCTGATGCTGGACTACGAACTGGCCGGGCAGATCGAAACCGTGCTGCGGGTGCCCGCGCGCGCCGACGGCCTGCCTTCGGCACTGGCCCTGCGCTGCCCGGCCGCCGTGCTGCACGACCGCGTGCTGGGGCAGTACCACGCCGTGTGCGAAACCGACCACGCCGCGCTGCTGTCGACCCTGCTGGCCGATGTACAGGCGTCGACCACGCTGGCGCCGCTGCCGGCCTGGCAGCCGCCGGCCGACGTGGCGGAGGACGCCCCAGAGCGCTTCACCGACGGTGTCGGCAAGGTCATCGACTACCTGCGCGCCGGCGATGTGTTCCAGGTCAACCTGTCGCGGCGCTGGGCAGCGCAGTTCGCCCAGCCGCTGTCGCCCCAGGCCCTGTATGCCCAGCTGCGGGTGGCCAACCCGGCGCCGTTCGCCGGCCTGTTCATGGCGCAGGGCAGGGCGGTGGTCAGCTCCTCGCCCGAGCGCCTGGTGTCGGTGCATGGCGATGACGTGCAGACCCGGCCGATCGCCGGCACCCGCCCGCGCTTCGCCGGCGACGACGATGCCGCGCGCATCCAGGAGCTGGTGGGCCATCCCAAGGAGCGTGCCGAGCACGTCATGCTGATCGACCTGGAGCGCAACGACCTGGGGCGCATCTGCACGCCCGGCAGCGTCGAGGTCGACGAGCTGATGACGGTGGAGAGCTACGCCCACGTGCATCACATCGTCAGCAACGTGCGTGGCCGCCTGCGCGAGGGTGTCAGCCCCGGCGCGGTGATCGCCGCCACCTTCCCCGGTGGCACCATCACCGGCTGTCCCAAGGTGCGCTGCATGCAGATCATCGCCGAACTGGAGCAGACCGCGCGCGGCGCCTATACCGGCGCGTTCGGCTGGCTCAACCGCGACGGCGACCTGGACCTGAACATCCTGATCCGCACCGCCGAAGTGGCCGCCGACACAGCGGTGTTCCGCACCGGCGCCGGCATCGTGGTCGATTCGGACCCGGTCAAGGAACTGGACGAAACCCGTGCCAAGGCGCGCGGGCTGCTGCGTGCGCTGGGGCGCCAGGACTGACCCACGGTATGCTGTCCGACGGGGTGCCGGCCGCTGGCCGGTGCCGCGCACTGAATAACGACACGAGGTGAACATGGCGGGTGCGAAACGGGGATGTCTGGCCGTGCTGGCGGTGCTGCTGCTGGGCGGCCTGCTGCTGGTGGCGGTGGGTGCCTGGTTCTGGCACGACCAGAGCCGCTTCGCCGACGCGCCGCTCACGCCGGACCAGCCCAGCGTGGTGATCGCCTCCGGCGATGGCCTGAATACGGTGCTGGGCAAGCTGCGCGCCGCCGGCGTGGACGAAGGCAACGACACCCAGTGGACGCTGCTGGCGCGCCAGCTCGATGCCGCCGGCAAGCTGAAGGTGGGCGAGTACGCGCTGGACGCCAGCCTGACCCCGCGCGAGCTGCTGACGCGCATGCGCCAGGGGCGCGTGCTGCAGCATCGGCTGACCATCGTCGAAGGCTGGAACATCCGCCAGGTGCGTGCCGCGCTCAAGCGCGCCGATCCGCTGCGCCACACCACCGACGACATGGACGACGCCGCGCTGATGAAGGCGCTGGGCTTCCCTGGCGAACACCCCGAAGGCCGCTTCCTGCCGGAGACCTATGTCTACCAGCGCGGCGACAGCGATGTGGACGTGCTCAAGCGCGCCCATGCCGCGATGGAGAAGGAACTGACCGCCGCGTGGGACAGCCGCGCCGACGACCTGCCGCTGAATTCGCCGTATGAACTGCTGATCCTGGCCTCGATCATCGAGAAGGAAACCGCGCTGCCCAGCGAGCGCCCGCAGATTGCCGGTGTGTTCATGCGCCGCCTGAAAATCGGCATGCGCCTGCAGACCGATCCGACCGTGATCTACGGCATCGGCAGCAGCTACGACGGCAACATCCGCAAGCGCGACCTCACCACCGACACCCCGTACAACACCTATACCCGCGCCGGCCTCACCCCGACCCCGATCGCCATGCCCGGCCGCGACGCCCTGCATGCGGCCGCGCAGCCGGCGGCCGGCGACGCGCTGTACTTCGTGGCAGTTGGCGACGGCAGCGGCGCGCATGTGTTCTCGGCCAACTACACCGACCACAACGCGGCGGTCGCACGCTACCTGCAGCAGCTGCGCCAGCAGCGCAGCCAGGCGGCCCCGCAATGACCGCTTCGCTGCTGCGCCACCCGCGCCTGATCAGCCTGGAAGGCGGCGAGGGCGCGGGCAAGACCACCGCCATCAACGCCCTCCGCGATGCCCTGCACGCGCGTGGCCACGAGGTGCTGCTCACCCGCGAGCCCGGTGGCACGCCGCTGGCCGAGCGCATCCGCGCGCTGGTGCTCACCCCCGACGCGGAGATCGCCGCCGAGCCGCTGTCGGCCGAAGCCGAGCTGCTGCTGGTGTTCGCCGCGCGCGCCCAGCACGTGCGCGAGGTGATCCAGCCAGCCCTGCAACGCGGCGGTTACGTCATCAGCGACCGCTTCACCGATTCCAGCTACGCCTACCAGGGTGGCGGACGCGGCCTGGATGCAGGCTGGATCGCAGACCTCGAGCGCCGCGCCGTCGGCCTGTTGCCGGGCCTGACCCTGCTGCTCGATGTGGACGTGGCCGTGGGCCGTGCCCGCGCCAATGGCCGCGACCTCTGGCCGGACCGCATCGAGAGCGAGCAGGACGATTTCTTCCAGCGGGTGCGCGCGGTATTCCGCCAGCGCGCCAGCGATGACCCCACGCGTTTCCGCCTGATCGACGCCGGCCAGGACCAGACCGGCGTGGCGCGGTCGGTGGTGGCCGCGGTGGACGCGTGGCTGGCACAGGAGCCTGCCCATGACTGACACCTTCTCGCCCTGGCAGCAGCGCGCCTACGACCAGACCGTGGCTGCGCTGGATGCCGGCCGCCTTGGCCACGGCCTGCTGATCTGCGGCCCGGCCGGACTGGGCAAGCGCGCGGTCGCCCTGCGCCTGGCCGAGCACGTGCTCGGGCGTGGCGAACCGGCCGCGGCCAAGCGCAGCGCGCAGCTGATTGCCGCCGGTACCCACCCGGACCTGCAGCTGATCTCGTTCATTCCCAACAAGTCCGGCGACAAGCTGCGCACCGAGATCGTGATCGAGCAGGTGCGCGAGATCTCGCAGAAGCTGGCGCTGACCCCGCAGTACGGCATCGCCCAGGTGGTGATCGTCGACCCGGCCGACGCGATCAACCGTGCCGCCTGCAACGCGCTGCTCAAAACGCTCGAAGAGCCGCAGCCCGGCCGCTACCTCTGGCTGATCAGCAGTGACCCGGCACGCCTGCCGGCGACCGTGCGCAGCCGCTGCCAGCGGCTGGAGTTCAAACTGCCGCCGCGCGAGGAAGCGCTGGCCTGGCTGCAGATGCAGGGCCACAGCGACGCCAGTGCGCGCGAAGCGCTGGATGCCGCGCGCGGCCACCCCGGCCTGGCCGACGCATGGCTGCGCGATGACGGCCTGGCGCTGCGCCGCCAGGTCGCCACGGACCTGGAATCGCTGGTGGCCGGCCGTGCCGGCGCGGTGGAACTGGCCCAGCGCTGGACCGGTGACGAACACGGCGCCCTGCGCCTGCGCCACGCCGCCGACCTGGCGCTGGCCCAGGCCGCCGGTGGCGGCTTGACCGATCCGGACCGATTGCACAAGCTGGCGTCGTGGTTCGACGCCGCCAACCGAACCCGCGACCTGCTGCGCACTACGGTGCGCGCCGATCTGGCGGTGGTGGAATTGTTGTTGGCCTGGAACAAGGTCAACGAGCGGCATCCAAGGGGTACTAGAGCATGAGCGCCACCAATGCCCGCCAGGGCATCCTGTCCCTGGCCGTGAAGGACAAGCCTGCGCTGTACAGCGCGTACATGCCGTTCGTGAAGAACGGCGGCGTCTTCGTGCCCACGCCCAAGCGCTATTTCCTCGGCGACGAGGTGTTCCTGCTGCTGACCCTGCCGGACTCCAGCGAACGCCTGCCGGTAGCCGGCAAGGTCATCTGGGTGACCCCGGCCGGCGCGCAGGGCAACCGCGCGGCCGGCATCGGCGTGCAGCTCGCCGAGGGCGCCGAAGGCGAGGCGGTACGGCACAAGATCGAGACGCTGCTGGCCGGCCTCCTGACCTCGGACAAGCCCACGCACACGATGTGAAGAAATTTCAGAAAAACCGTTGACGCGAAAATTTGCCGCCCTATAATGAGCGGCTCAGCAGCATCGGGCGGTTAGCTCAGCGGTAGAGCATTGCCTTCACACGGCAAGGGTCGCAGGTTCGAACCCTGCACCGCCCACCATATAGAACCCAGATTTTTAAGGGTTAACGTCAAAGCCGGCCTTGCGCCGGCTTTTTCGTAACTGCAGGGTAACTGCAGCCTAATACTGCCGATCTGATGCAGGAGCCGTCCGTGAGCCTCTAGGACGGCGGATACTCACCACGATCTGGACCTTCGTTCCGGGTGTTCGAGCCGCTGCAGCTCGGGGTCACCAGATCATCAAGCCGGTAGTCAGGCCAGAATCTGGGTGATAGGCGATCAAAGGTCTCGGTGATGGACCACTTCTCCCACGTGTGCGTTGATTCGGGTTCGCTGCTTCCGGCGGGAAACACTGCATGGGTTCCGATGCCCACGTAGAAGCGTCCCTCTCGGGCGCTTACCGAATAGGAAATCGATGAGAACAGCAGGGCCAGGCTGTTGTCCTTTCGCGGATCTGCCATAGCGGCGTGCGCGCCGGCCTTGTCGCGCCAGTACTTCACCGCCGGGCATACATCATCCAGAAGGGCAGTGCCTGCCGACTTGATCCTATCCCTGTCAGCGACAATCGTGGCAAGGCCAGCGGGATTTTGTCTCAACTTGTCCGCAACCGGAACCAACTGCAGGTATGCGGTCAAGCTGGTGGCAAACCAGCTGAAGGCTCCATACACGAATGGGTAAGGGCATGGCGTTCCCATCCACCTATCCCCCTCCTTTATCAAATCAAGTTCGCGTTGGCGTACCTGCTTGGCCAACTCGATCAAGGCGTCTTGCTTTGCAATTAAACCCACAGTGAGGACGTTACCTGCTGGGTGCACGATGCCGGATTTCTGGTCAAATACGATTCCCATGCGGGCCTCTATTCTCTCGCGCTTCCTGATTTGGGCGAAGTTGTTGAGCTCAGCGTAAGCTGGCAAGCGCACGAAATGTATCACCGGACCGGTGTAGTCACTGGACCCTACGGCCGACGTTGTGCGTCGCGCGCATGGTCTTGGATACGCCCGTCCCGCGCGCCATATCGCTCTTCATCCTCTCATAGCCCATCTGGGCGCCATCGCGAGCCGCTTGCTTGATAGCCTCGCGGACGCGGCTATCGACGTCGCCGTGGACGTGGATCTCCAGGGTGACCATGCCGCCGGGTGAGCCGGCATTGGACTCGCGGTTGACTTGCACCAGGGCCGCATCGAGCTTCGCACTGGTCGCTTCCGTGGTCACGCGCTCGCCTTCTGCAGCAGCCAGGGCCCGTCTCCGGCACCGCGTCGATACCGTCATGCGCCATGCCCGACAGCCTGGGCGATGCCGCGACGGCGGCAACATAGGTCGCGGTGGCCGCGAGAGATGCTACCGCTGCGGATCATCGAGCGGATGCTACAGATCGGGCTTGTTTCTTCGGAAAGGATGAGCGCACCGCAACCATCGGGAAAGTCGGTCCCATAGTCCGCTTTCCGCAAGCTCATCAAGCAGCTTGGCCGCCTCAAGCGTTTCCATTGAAATTTCAGCAGCAGCGCTGGCAATCATTCGCTTTCGCCCCAAGATCCGGGCGCCGTTCATTACCGGCGACGAGCTCGGTGCAGCAGTCAACTCGCCGTGTAGCCTGGTGAGCGTAAGCAGGCATCGATTTAGGGCCATCATCAAGCGCAGGTCCGGCACAGCATCCATCGGAACGGAGCGGAGCTGATTGATCGCCGATCCGACCAGCGCGGTGTTTTCTTCTGAATGAGGCGCTTCAGAAGCCATGAAAATGGACTGCTCGACATGAGTCATCACCGCCAGGTAGGCATCGGCCCTTCGGCGAAACGCAAGCCGTTCCTGGCGGGAGGCAAGTCTTGCCGCCGCGTAAATTGCCATCGCAGAAAGGAGGGCCTGCGCCCACGCAGCCCAGATCTCAGGCCTGAGGCAGGGAGCGTCGAGTAGCCAAAGGCAATAGATCGGGTCTGCCACGGGGGCCTTCCTTGGTGATGGCCAAGAATGAGGGGTCCGCGGTCCTGCAGCAACCCATCCTTATTGCTGGTCCTCTGCGAGAATGCCGCCGCTGATCACGGCAGAGCCGACGAACATGCCCTTTGTGTCATGGCCGCCGAATGCATATGGGATCGGGTTGCCCTG
Source organism: Stenotrophomonas sp. GZD-301 (assembly GCF_049310345.1). NCBI lineage: Bacteria > Pseudomonadati > Pseudomonadota > Gammaproteobacteria > Lysobacterales > Lysobacteraceae > Stenotrophomonas > Stenotrophomonas sp. GZD-301. The sequence continues at coordinate 79,528 of NZ_JBMOWY010000045.1, forward strand.
GGCCTGGCAGCTGACCGTACCGCTCAAGCTGTAGCTCGGGGCGTTCTCTGCGCTGTCCTTTGGCCTCCAGTTCTTTAGGCTGTACTGACAGCATCTGGTCCACGCCACCCACCACCGTGCCGATGCCCAAGTCACCAGTGGCGCTCCAAATGGGGTAGCAGATCGGTTTATGGCATATGTGTACTACATAGGCCGATTTAGTACTATTTCAGGACCTGACGATGACCGTAAGTGGGCGTCTTCGCCGCTCGGACTAAATCCAACTCTGGAAAAGGAGCATCCTTTGGAAGCTAAGGCAAAATACAAAGTGGGCGACAAAGTAAAGCTCAATGTTGGCGGACCCGACATGGCTGTGAACGAAGTGCACAGCGGGCTGGCAGGTACAAGCTACCGGTGTAAGTGGTTCGCCGGAAAGAAGCTTGAAGTCGGCTCCTTTGTCGAAGAGATGCTTGATGCAGTCCCCGGGGAAGAGGAGTGAGGATCGATGAGGTCATAGAGTGGATGCAATCCGCCCTCGAAGCAGAGGGCTGCCTCTACCAGGACGACGTAGTCGATCACTTGGTCAAAGCAAATTGCGAAGAATTCCTTAGGGGAAACGCCGACGGCAACGTTGTTCTATCCACTTCGTTGCTCACTGGCTTCCGGAGGCGCAATGCGGATTTTGTGGTGTGGGTAAAGCCTGACCGGTACTGGCGCTTGCGAGTTCCAGAGGATGAGGTGGGCCGAGAGGCTAGGGGGTGATCATCTTTTGACAATTGCTGCCCGGTCACCAGCGCGAGGTATGCGGGTACGCAGAACTCTGGTCCATCCAGGAAGAGAGGGAATGAGATGGCTCTCATAAACTGCAGTGAATGTGGAAAATCAATAAGCGATCAGGCAGCGGCCTGTCCGCACTGCGGGGCACCGGCCCTGGGGCGCAAAGAGCGAAACACCAGGAAGGCGATGTGGATCATCATCGCGGTGGTGGGCCTACCGATCGTTTTGTTCTTTGGCTCAGCGGTCATCGCTGGCATCGCGGAGAGCGTCAGCGGTGGAGGCTCTTCTGCGAAGCCACAGCGGCCCTATACCGGTCGGATCCGTGGTGAAGGGATCGAGTACGAGCTGAGCTATGCAGCGTCATCGGCCGGCGGCGAGTGCGAGGGCTGGAACACCGTCTCCGTGCAGAAGCCTGGCGATCCCTCATCCGGAATGCTGGATCTGATGTGCTGGCGCCAAGTGGGAGACCAGATCGAGGTCAACACGGCCACCGGTCAGGGGCGCAGGAAGGACCCTCGGTCAACCTACGTCGATTGACGATGCCGCCCCTGGCACAGGGGCGGTACCGGTCACCTCTCGCCGGCATGAGAAACGGCGCGGCGACTGCCAAATCCGGCGGGACACAATGAAACCGTAAAACAAGGGGCTATGGGTCGACCCTTTGTGCCACCAAGCTGTATCTCGTCCTTCACACGGCAAGGCTCGCAGGTTCGAACCCTGCACCGCCCACCATGATTCAGTCGAAAAAGCCTCCGGAAACGGGGGCTTTTTTGTTGGGCGGACGTGGGCCTGCAGCGGATAGACAACGCCTTCGCGAGGCACGTCCGCGAGCATCCTGGCGTCAGTTCCCGCGCCTGATCAGGCACATGTCGAAGTGCGATTCCGTGTCATCTGAAGGAATCTCGACATCCACGCCCATCCTCGGCAGGTTCCGCTGCCAGAACGCCTTCGCCTGCAGATCCTTGCGCCAGGTGGCCAGCAGCCACGGCCCGCTCTGCGGGGTGACCAGCGCCGCAACAACCGCCGCGGCGATTCCTTTTCCGCGGTGTGTGGGCAGGACGAACAGGTCGGCCAGTTCGCGTATCGGTTGGCCCTGGAACGCGACGTCGTCCACCAGCACAAAGCCGCACAGCGTGTCCTCCCACCACAGCAACCGTGCCCACGTCGGCTGCTCGCGCAGGCTGGCCTCCACATCGGTTCGTGCGCAGTCGTACAAGCCATCGGGTTGAATCTCTTCGCCGCTCCAGCCTGACGCTTCGAAGTAGTACAGCTGCATCAGCCGGAACAGGGTGTCGGTGTCCGCCACCGTCGCGGTGGTCATTCTCAACGGCGTGGTCACGGACGGTTCCTGGATGTTGACGCCTGCAGTATCCCTTATCTGCCTGCCCGTCCCGCACGGCCTGCCGCAGAGGGCCCGACCCAGACCGTCCGCAGTGTTTTTCACGAAACTTCCATGTTCCTGAATGTGCTGTTAGGATCCTGAAAAATGAACGTCTCGTTCAGGTTGCGACCTATCCGCTGAAAAACCCGCCAACAGGAATTGGAGAGAGCATGAAGCTCGGTGCGACAGGCAAGTCACGTTCCAGGGTGTTGTTGTTGCTACCGCTTGTTTCCCTCGTGGGCGGCGCCACGGTAGCCGTCGAGGCAATCGGTGCGGAAAAGCCGAAAGATTTAGAAACGGTGCAGGTACGCGCCAAACGCGTGCAGAACGAGCTGATTCGTTGGCATCTGCTCGATTCCGGCTCACGCGGGGGCTGGGGGGGCTTCCAGGGCGGCGGTGGTGGCTCGGCGCCCACCAAGACCGCCAAGGAACAGGAGACGGACGACCGCGAGAAGGACTGCGGGGGAACCACGGGCAATCCCATCGTCCTCTACACCGGCAACAAGGTCGAACATGAGCTGGATTTTGCCAGCGCCAGTGAGATGGGACTGTTCCTGCGACGCAGTTACAACCACCACTGGAGTGCGACCGGCTTGTTCGGCAATCACTGGCTGAGCAACTTCGACTATTCGCTGGCGTTCTCCGATGGCCAGAACACGGTCTGGAACCAGCGTCCCGATGGCCGCCGCATCAAGTTCCAACGGGATCCGGCAAGTGGGCGCTGGAACGAGAACAAGGCACAGCCTGTCGCCTATATCGTCAAGAATGGCGATGGCAGTTTCACGCTCTACAACGATGAAAACGGCGTAGAGACCTACAATCCCGAAGGCTACGTCACCCGGCTGCGGAACGAGCAGGGCGTTGCATGGACGTTCGCCTACAACAGCAAGTACCTGCAGACCGTTACGCACTCCTCCGGGCGACAGGTGAAATTTACCTGGAGCGGTGGACAGGTCACCCAGGTCATCGACCCGGCAGGCAACGCCTACCAGTATTCGTACACGCCCAATGTCTTTGGTACGGGGCGAGGGCGCCTGGCCTCCACGACGTTGCCGGGTGCCCCTGCCACCACCATTTCCTATCACTACGAAGACGCGCGCTATCCCGGAGGGTTCACCGGGAAATCGCTCAACGGCGTGCGGTATTCCACCTTCGCCTACGATGAGAACAAGCGCGCCACGCTGTCCGAGCATGCCGGAGGTGTTGAACGCCACACCATCAGCTACGTCGTTGAAAGTACCGAGCAGATCCTACCGCCTCCCTCTCCGGTGCGCCCCGGCGGCATCCTTGTCGACGAGGAGCGGGGCTGGTGCGAGGACACGCGCAACGGCCGGATGTGCTACCAGCCGCGTTCGCTGCCAGGCGGCACCGTGGGCATGGCCTCGACCGGCGGTGCGCAGCTGTTGGCGACGTCCGACAGCAAGGCGCGTCCGGTCAAGATCAAGGCCACCGAAACCAATCCACTGGGCCGCAAGACGACCTACGCCTACGAAGACGGGCGTCAGGTGTCGGTGACAGGCACCGCGTCTCCGCGTTGCGCTGCGCAGTACAAGGAGAGCAGCTATGACGCCAATGGCTACCCCAACCTGGTGCACGATTTTGCCGACAATCTGACCGACTTCGACTACAGCGCCCAAGGCTATCTGCTCAAGCAGGTGGAAGGCGTTGGGACACCTGCCCAACGCACCACGACGTACGAATGGGATACCGCTCGCAACCGTCAAACCAAGGCGTCGGTCGCCGGCAACCTGGAAACCCTCTATACATACGATGCGCGCGGCAACATAGCCACGGTGACCGAGCGCAATCTCAGCAGCCGCGGTGTCGCAGGGCAGAGCAGAACCACCACGACGACCTACACCTACCATGCAAGTGGAGTGATGGCCTCGATGAAGGTCGACGGCCCGCTGGCACAGGATGAGGTCACCTCGGTCTACGATGCCAACGGCGATCTGGTCAGCGTGACCAATGCGCTTGGGCACGTCATCACCCTCAGCGGCTACAACGGTCTGGGACAGGCTGGGCGCGTCACCGAGGCCAACGGGCAGATCCGTGAGTACACCTACGACGCACGCGGCCGACTGACCAGCCAGCGCGAGAGCTTCGGCAATACCTGGGGTACGACGACCTTCGGCTATGACGGCGCGGGGAACCTCGCCAGCGTCACCCGGCCTGACGGGGTGACGGAGCGATACGAGTACGACGCAGCGCGTCGTCGCCTGGCAGATGTCGCGCCTCTGGGCGATGGCACCTACACGTGGACCCGCTACAGCTACGATGCGGCGTCGAACATCACCCGCAAGGAAGTGGCTCACACCGACTACCCTCTGGGCAGTACGGTTGCGGGTGTCATCGACGTGGTGACGCATGACGCAAACTGGAACTGGTTCGCGCGCGGCTGGGCCTGCAGTACCGGTTCAAACGGTTCCATCGAGGTGCATGGCTACGCCGAAGGCACCTTCCTTGCGGGTACGCAGGCAAACCTGGCCAGCGAAGCCGGCGTCGCTGCGGCGTGCCAGGCGGGCGGCAACGCGTACCGGTTCCAGTTGCCGATTTCCCTCGCCCAGCGGCAACAGCTTGGGGGACGAAAAATCACCATCTACGGGTTGTCGCCGCAGGGAGGTGCCCACAATCGCCCCTTGGGCAATTCGGGGGCCTTCGCGGTACCCCCGGCGACCGTGGTGGGCGACATTGGCGGCGTCACTCATGACGGCAACGGGAACTACGCGGTGGAAGGCTGGGCATGTTCGGTGGGCATCGACAGTCCCATCACGGTGCACGCCTATGTGGGCGGTTCGGCGGGAGGCGGAACGTTCGCCGTCTCCGGTACGGCCAACCGGCCGACCGATGGCAACGTCGCCAATGCCTGCCAGGCAAAGGGCACCGCATATGGGTTCAAGTTGCCGCTGGATATGACGCTTCGGCAGAACCACGGTGGCAAGTCCATCCACATTCATGGCATCTCGCCCACTGGCCAGGCGCACCTGGTCATCAACCGGTCGGGCGCATTCGCGGTGCCGGCCATCGTCCGCAGCGCGGAATTCGTCACCTTCAACTCGACCTCGTACCACATCTACAACGGGGACCGGGTAACGCTGACGGCGCAGGTCCGGAACACAGGCAACGTGACGTGGGACGGAAACACCTATCTCGCATGGGGGCAGGACTTCCCCACTCAATCGCAGGGCCTGTCGGCACCGGTTCCTCCCGGAGGCGTAGCCACCTTCAGCGTTGATGTTGCCCCTTACCACGATGGCGTGGGGATCGGCGGATATTCCTACGTAGCGCAGATGGCAACAGGCGGCGCTGTGTGGGGACCGCGTCCCTACGTCAGCATCGCGGTCGAGAATCCGAACTGGCATTGCCCGAATGGGCCGAACGGGCCGAACTGCCAGGAACCGATGCGGGTGACGCCGCCAGTGTGGTTGGATGCCAAGGAGGGAGTCCGCTGATGTCAGTACTTACCTTGACCATGATCGGGTTGAACGCTGTGACCTTCAGCGCCAACTACGACTACGACGAGCTCGGCCGCGTCATCGCCGAGCGTGGCAACAACGGCCAGAACATACGGTATGCCTACGACGCCGAGGGCCGGACCACCCAGATCACCGATTCCCAGAATCGGGTCACGCGGCTGAGTTACGACGCACTCGGTCGCATGACCAAGGTGGTGAATGCGACGGGCGGTATCACTCAGCTCTCCTACGACCTGGGTGATCGCCCGATACGGGTTGTTGACCCGCGCGGCCTTGCAACGACCTACGAATACGATGGATTCGGCAGTCTGTGGAAGCAGACCAGTCCGGACACCGGCGTGACCTCGCATCAGTATGATGCCGCTGGCCAGCGGGTGGGAACCACACGCAACGATGGCAGCACGATGGCCATCGGCTACGACGGTCTGGGCCGCATGACGTCACTGCAATCGGATGGGAAACAGCAGGCCATCACCTACGACTGGTGCGCCTGGGGCAAAGGGAGGCTGTGCGGCCTCTCCGGACCGGGTACGGCAACACACTTCGCGTATGTCCCCAGTGGGCAGTTGTGGATCCGTCGCGATTTCATCACGGCGGCCGGGCAACAGACCGATCACAGCACCGAGTATCTGTACGACGGAATCGGTCGCCTGAACCAGATCACCTATCCCAACGCCGACAAGGTCACCTACGCCTACAGTGCGGGCGGGCGGCTGGGCGCGATGAACGCAACCATCAATGGAACCGTGCGCCCCGTGATCGCACAGGCCAGCTGGAAAGCCACCGGTGCACCCGCGTCGCTGGCCTATGGCAACGGTCTGGTCCGCGGGTACAACCATGATGCCGATGGACGACTGACCGCGATGTCGGTATGGGGGCCGAACAGTGCACGGCTGAGCTACTGGGACTACCAGTACAGTGCAGATGGCGAGATAACCGGCATCGTCGATACCGCCGCACCGAACCTGACCCAGACGATCGGTTACGACGCGCTCAGCCGACTCACGCAGTTGAGCCGCTTTGGCATCAACAACCAGCTTTCCTACGATGCCGGCGGCAACCACGACCGGTATCAGGCAGGCACCCAGCTGACGCAGTACAGCATCGACCCCCAGAGCAACCGCGTCTTGGGCTATACGAACCAGGACGGCAGCCGCCAGTATCAATACGACGCACTGGGCAACCGCATCAGCGAAACTGCTGGAAGCCAGGTCAACACCTATGAGTACAGCGCATTCAACCGCATGAGCCAGAGCAGCATCGGTGGGGCGGTTACCGACTACCTGGTCAATGCACAGGGACAGCGGGTTGCCAAGGTGAACGCCGCCACCACGAGCCGCTACTTCTATGCCAATCAGAACCAGATGATGGCCGAGCTTACCAACAGCATCTGGACCAACTACCTCTGGTTCGATGGCGAACTGGTGGGCCTGGCGCGAAGTGGCCAGCTCAACTTCGTGCATACCGATCACCTGGGCCGGCCCGATTTCGTCAGCAACGCCCAGCAGGCAACGGTGTGGAAGGCCTACAACTACGCGTATGGTCGCAGCGTGCAGCAGGACACCATCGGTGGTCTCAATATCGGCTTCCCAGGGCAGTACCATGATGCCGAGAGCGGCCTCTGGTACAACGGCTTTCGGGACTATGACGCAACGATCGCACGCTACGTCCAGAGTGACCCGATCGGTCTGGCGGGCGGCTTGAACACCTATGCCTATGCGGCGGGGAACCCCATCCGGCACACCGATCCACTCGGCCTGGAACCGTTGGCGGCATCGACCATCATCCGATGCGGTGTGGGTGCAGTCGGCGGCTACATGTCGGTAGACGGGTTCAAGGCGGCCAAGCAGGACTTCGACAAGCTGCAGAAGGCGAGGGCGGAGGCTGCGGACAAGCAGGCCTGTGAGGATGCCAAGAACGACACCGCCCGTGCAGGCGACAGCAACCCGGCGCTCAACAAGGCGGCGGGAGTGGTGGCCGACGCCGCCAATGCGTTCTCCAGTCAGGGGGCGTCGTTCAAGGCAACGATGGCCATGTCAGTGGTATCGGGCGGAGTGGGGTTGCCCCCGTGCTGGATCGTGGGTGCAGCAGTGGGTGTTTTCGCGGCCGATGGTAGTGCCACGCGGCGATCAGAGGCCCGGCTGAACGATGCCGTCCAGTGGCTGAAGGACAACACGCGATGAAGGCGCCGGTTCGCTTCTGGATCCATCTGGGCAGCCAACTGGGAATCTTTGCGATCCTCGCCTGGTTGCCTGCCACGATGGTGGGGGCGTTCGTGAAGGCTCTCGCGGGCCAACCGGCGCTGTCGTCCAGCAGCGGACCGATCACCTTGGTCGGCACGGTGTTCGGGTTCTGCGTGATCACACTGCTCTTTGTCGGGGCAGTGGCCGTTACCGGCGAGCTGTTGGGACTGATACGGTTCTATGGCCGCAACGCCGACGACCGTCAGGAGGTGCAGCCGGTCTACCGGAAAGCGCTGCTGGTGGCGGTAGCGGTACTCGCCTGGGGGGCGGTGATCTCACTGGCAGCCCTCTTCATGATGATCAGGCCGGCGTAGTGGCACGAACCTGCGAGTCATCGATGCACCGCGCGCGGCTGCTGGCCAGTGATGTGGCCGCGTGCTTTTACTGCTTCGCCACATTTCCGCCGAGCACCATCAACGAATGGTGCGATGGCGACGATCAGGATCAGACCGCGCTCTGCCCGACATGCGGGGCGGATGCGGTGGTCGGCTTCATGGGCCCGGTGGATGTGGCATGGCTGCATGCCGCGCATCAGCGGGGCTTCACGTAGATCGATTCCCACGCGGTCCGGTGCATGGCCACATGCAGACCCGATCGCCAGAGGACGCTGCTTACTCGCAGCGGTTGATATCGCGGTTGACCAGCGCCGCATTGCCCGCGGCCAGCTGCTGCACGCTGGACATCCGGGTGCCCGTAGTAATGGGTGACGGCTTGCCCAGGATGAGCAGCGTGCCGCCGGGCTGGGCGACGACGGTGGTCTGCTCCTGACGCGCCGGCATGCCGTGCGTGTACGCGGACGCCGGCTGTTTCGCGTAGCGGCCATCGAGCGACACCTGCAGCGCCGCATGCGTGTCCTCGCTGTAGGGCGCCATGAACATCATCGAGATGGGCTCGCCGGTGTCTTTCAATGTCATCAGGCTCGCCACGGACATCGGCGTGTTGCCGATCCGGCACAGGCCGTCGTGCTTCAGGATCATCAGGGAGACGGTCGCGGGGCGGCAGGTGTCTTCGTCCACGCGTTCCTGCACGTCGTTGGGCAATGCCTTGAATGCATCCACGGCCTTCGCACCGCCCAGTTCGGCATCCACCGGGCACTCAGGGAGCGTCGAGGCGATCTTCGCTTCGCGTGCGCCGGGCGCGTCGAGCGTGAATGAGTCCAGGAACTGCGGGCCCATCTTCATCACGCTCCCGCACTGCGCCGGGGTGCTTTCGACGGTCAGAATGACGTTGTCCTGCTCCGCACGCACGATGCGCATCAGGGCGCATTGCGTGCGGTTGTTGAGGCGTCGCGTGATCGCGGTGAGACCACGATGGGGCGCGCGCTCGATCGTCGCGCCAGGCAGTGCACCGGCGGTGGCCAGCGTGTTGAAGTACGTGTCGGCGAGGGCTGCGTCGCGATAGTGGATCCGCGTGGCGCCAAACCGGGTGCCGCCGGCCTCGCAGCCCACTACATCGCCCTTCACCACGTCGCCGGTTGCCGGCGTGAACGTGAAATCGTTGAACAGGCAGGGCAGGCGTACCGAGAAGTTGCCCTGGGCGGAGGTTGCATCCGTCCAGCCGTCCGGGCCAAGCGCGCCCGCACCGCTGCGATGCGCATTGATCCTGGGTGCGGTGCTTTCGCTCGCCGCGCAGACCGTGGCGCCTGCGCAGAACAGCACCAGCGCAAGGGTGGTGGGAAAGTGCTTCATCCGTGAATTCATCCGGTGTGCGATCGATGGGGAAGGGGGGAGGCAGGATAGAGCCGCATGCGGCCAGCAGCAATTGATGCGGGCCTTCACTGGTCACCCTCGACGAGAGGAAATTCCGGATTGGGGAGTGCTTGAAGTGATGTTGACAAGGCACTGGCGGCGTTGGAATCTGCGCCGCTCTGCGCCGGTACGGCGCTTTTTGGGGGAGTGGCATGCAGCAGGGAATGAAGCGGGGTTCGTGGGGGCGCGGCGCATTGATCGGAACGCTGCTGGCCGGCGGGATGCTGGCCGGAGCGGTGCAGGCAGCGCCCTTCGTACCGGGCGCGCACAAGGGGCCGAAGCAGGGTGTGCAGAACGAGGTGGCGGTGCTTGGCACCACGCATCTGTCGCATATGCCGGCCACCTTCGATCCTGCCTCGCTTGGCGAGCTGATCGACCGGCTGGCGGCGTGGAAGCCGCAGGCGATTGCCATCGAGACGGTTTCCGGGCAGCAATGCGACATGCTGCGCCGCTACCCTTCGCGCTATGCACTGTCGGTGAAGGATTACTGCCCCGATCTGTCGGCGGCGAAGGAGGCGACGGGGCTGGATGTGCCGGCGGCGACGGCTGCGGCAGAGAAGCTGCTGGCCGCATGGCCTGCACAACCGACGGCTGCGCAGCGCCGCACCCTGGCCGCCCTGTTCCTGGCCGCCGGCGAGGGTGACTCGGCACTCGTTCAATGGCTGCGACTTCCCGAGGCAGACCGGACGGCCGACGAGAACCTGAAGCAGACACTGGTGGACGCGCTGGAAGCGCTGCGCGTCAGCCGCAATGAAACCACGCTGATTGCGGCCCCGCTCGCGGCGCGGCTGGGCCATGAGCGGTTGTGGCCGATGGACGACCACAGCTCCGACCAGTTCGGGCCCAACCCCAGGGCCTATGCAGCCGCCATCAGGAAGGCCTGGGACAACCCGGCGGTGAAGCGCCGGGCCAAGATGTTCGACGGTGTGGAAGCGCAGGTCGATACGCCGGAAAAGGCGCTGGCGATGTATCGGCGCTACAACCAGCCCGATGTGGCCGACATCGCGTTCGAGAGCGATTACGGCGCCGCGCTGGAAGAGCCGTCCGCACCGGGCTACGGGCGCATGTACGTGACCTCGTGGGAAACGCGCAACCTGCGCATGGCCGCCAACGTCCGCGATCTGCTGGGGCCGACCCCGGGGATGCGCGCGCTGGTGATCGTCGGCGCCTCGCACAAGGCGTACCTGGATGCCTACCTTGAGCAGATGCACGACGTGCGCATCGTCGACGTCACGCCGCTGCTGAAATGAGGTGCCCGGGCCCGGCGCATGCCGGGCCCGGACCCCAGCGCCGGCAGCGCGGGCGGGACTGCCTTATGATCCACCCACTTCACTCCCGCACCGGCATCATGGAACGAGCCCGTACGACCCTTGCTGGACGCCGCCTGTGGGCGTGTGCCGCCGTGCTCACGCTGCTGCTGGGGTGTATCGCACCCGCGCTGGCGCAGACCGCGCGCAAACCGTCGCCCTACGAGTACCGGCAGGGCGGTGATGCGGCTGCCGCGCCGGCAGCCGAGGGGCCGGACCATCTGTCGCGGATCGACAGCCGCGAACAGTTCATGCAGCTGGCGCGGGTCTACAACATCGGTACCGCGCTGGAAATGCCGCACCTGATCTTCGTGATCGACCGGCGCAACGCTGCGCGCATCTACTACATCAACACGCCGCGCTTTGCGCTGCACGAGCAGTTCGTGCGCCGCCAGCGGCTGCTGCCGGGCATGGACAAGGCCACGCTCAATGCGCAGTACCGCGATCCCCAGCGGCGCTTCTTGTTCGGCACGATCAGCTGGCAGCAGGATCTGCCGGGCTACACCTACGAGTTCTGGGAGGGCGACCAGCTCACCGCTTCCCTGCTGCAGCAGACCGATCAGGTGGTGCGCACCTCGTTCCGCGACCCCATCCGCTTCAAGACCAACTCCACCCGGCACGAGCAGCTGGCCAGCACCATGAAGCTGCCCTACGTCAGCCAGGAGGCCCTGCTGCGTGAGCAGCGCTTCCTGCCGCTGAACACCGGCCGCGCGGAAGGCCGGCTGCGCATCGTGCGTTCCGAGCAGCAGCTGCGCACGCTGTCGCCGCGCGACATCCCGGTGCTGGATGAGGTGCCCATCGCGTTGGCGCCGGTGGCCGGCCTGGTGACGCAGCGACCGTCCACGCTGCTGTCGCACGTGAACCTGCTGGCCAAGGGCTGGGGTATCCCCAACGCCTACGTGGCCGATGCCCAGAATGCGCTGCGCCCGTACGACGGGCGCTGGGTGACGCTGGAGGTGACCGGCAACAACTACCGGGTGACGCCACTGGCGCGCCCGGCGCGGACGCCCACTGCGTCGCCGGCCCGCCCGGCGGTGCGCAACCTGCCACGCCCGGACCTGACGGTGGTGGCGCTCAAGCCGCTGGCGGCGCTGCGTGCGCGCGACAGTTCCCACTGCGGGGTGAAGGCCGCCAACCTGGGCACACTGAAAACTGCGCTGCCGCCCGCCGCGCGCGTACCTGACGGCTTCTGCATCCCGTTCTCGCACTACCAGGCGATGATGCAGCGACTGCAGATCGCCGAGCGGCTGCGCGCGCTGCAGCGGCGTCCCGGCTTCGGCACCGACCCGGACGTGCGCCGTGAAGCGCTGGCCACCCTGCGGGCCGAGATCGCCAATGCTGCGCCCGATCCGGCCTTCATGCGCACGTTGGAGGCCCGGTGGCGCGATCAGCTGCAGGGCGCCGGCGTGTTCGTGCGCAGCTCGTCCAACTCCGAGGACCTGCCCGGTTTCAGTGGTGCTGGCTTGTACACCACGGTTCCCAACGTGACGCGTGCCGATGACCTGGCCAAGGCCGTGCAGACGGTGTGGGCGTCGGTCTACAACTTCGAGGCGTACGAAGCGCGCACAGCCGCCGGGCTCCAGCAGGATGCCGTGGCGATGGCGGTACTGGTCCAGCGCGCCGCGCCGTCCGACAGCTCCGGGGTGATGATCACCCGCGATCCCTTCGATGCCGCGCGCCGCCACATCACCTACATTTCGGCCAAGCGCGGCCTGGGTATCCGTGTGGTGGAAGGCAAGCGCCAGGCCGAACAGGTGATGTACTCGACCTGGTCCAGGGCGGTGCAGGTGCTGAGCCGCTCGGCCGAAGACACCCAGCTGGTGGCCAACGCCGCGGGCGGCGTCCGCGAGGTGCCCATCACCGGCTCGCGGCAGGTGCTGACCGATGCGCTGATCGCGCGGCTGGCCCGGATCGGAACGACCACCAAGCAGGCGCTGGGCGGCGTGGACCAGGACATCGAGTGGGCCGTGGTGGGCGACGAGGTGCTGATTCTGCAGTCGCGGCCCTATGTGGACGGAAGCGCGCGCTGACGGGCGGCTGCCTGCCCACGCCCGCTTGCCGGCCGTCCAGTGCTTGCCTATGCTCCAGCCAGATCAGGGGGATCGGGGAGCCAGGGACGATGAAGAAGATCATGATCGGCGCGGTGCTGTGCCTGGTTGCCGCATACGGCTACAGCAAGCTCAGGCACGTTGACCTTGCCGATGTTGGAACCTCCCGCAGCTCCTGGTCTGCACCTTCACCAGCACCTGCACCTGCCACTGCAGCGCCTGCGCGCTACAGCTGCGATGGCCGCACGCACTGCTCGCACATGCGCTCGTGCGAAGAGGCCACGTACTTCATCCAGAACTGCCCGAATACGCAGATGGACGGCGACAACGACGGCATCCCGTGCGAACGGCAGTGGTGCGGGTGAGGGATGGAGTGACGGCGAGCGGCCCGGGGCAGTGGCACAGCGGCCCGGCAATGGCGTTCAATGCGTTCACCCCTGTCCACCGCCTGGAACAACGATGCCCGCGTTTGCCCTGCTGATTGCCGCTGCCGCTGCCGCTGCCGCGAACACGCCATCCGCGCCGGATGCCGCCACCCTGGCGGCCATCGAGGCCACCTGCCTGGACTATGTGGACGGCCAGCTGGAGGCGGACCCGGACAGGGTGGCGCGGTCGCTGCACCCGGACCTGGCCAAGCGCATGGTGCTGGGTGATACCCCGGACGAGCGGCTGGGCCTGCGCCGCATGAGCAGGGAGGAACTGGTGGGGCTCACCCGCCAGGGCGCATTGAAAACGCCCAGGGAACAATGGAACCGCAGCTGCCGCGTGCTGGATGTGACCGCGGATGCGGCCTCGGTGCGGCTGGAGACGCCGTGGTTCGTGGACTACTTCCACATGGGGCGTTTTGGCGAGCGCTGGATCATCGTCAACGCGCTCTGGTACAGCAAGCCGGCATCGACGCGCACGCCGCCGCCCCGCCCCGTGGGGGGGGGGGGGGGGGGGGGGGGGGGGGGGAGGAGGAGGGCAAACCGAGAGAGAGCTGGTCGGAGTCGTAAACAGCCCCTAC